>NZ_JAUTYR010000039.1:0-43187 GCF_041946035.1 Pseudomonas sp. AMR01 | reverse complement strand
ATGCGGTGTATCAGCCACCAAATTCATCAACTGACCCACCGCATTCGCGAGCAAGCCCGCTCCCACAGTTTTGACCGAGTAAGACTTCAATACCTCCACACACTGTTGAGCTTCTCTGTGGGAGCTGGCTTGCCTGCGATGCTGTCACCTCGGTCCATCAGGCACACCGACCCCAAACAAAGGCACCGAGTGGTGGGGCGCAGTGTTTTGATCACTTTTGGCTGGGCCGCAACCGGACTTTTCCAAAAGTGACCCGCTGTAAAAGCTGAGCCGATATCAGCCGCTACCGCAGCATCGGGCATGTACTCACTCCCCCTTACCACCGCCATTCCCAATCTGCCAAACAAACGGCGGCTCAGCCCCATTAACCACCCAGTCACCCACAATCCGTGCCTTGTAAATCACCGGGTTGTGCGAAGACACGGTTCGAGCATTTCGCCAGTGGCGGTCCAAGGATTTGCCTTGACGCACATCCGACGCACCCAGTGCGTTGAACAATTGCGTCGTCGCGCGCTGAATCAACTCCGATACCACTACCTGCGCCGTGGCGGATTCAATCTCAGCCGCCACATTGGCTTCCCGCTCCAGTCCTTCATCTGCCCCAAACCGTGCCAGATAGGCGCGTTGCGCCGGCACCGCTGCTTTCAACGCACTCGCTTCGGCGGCATACACCAGGGCTGCCACTTCACCCACTACCTGTTGAATTTGCGCGTCCTGACTGACATGCGCTGCATTGCCATGGCTGTAGATACGCGTGCGATGACGCACCTGGTGCGCCACGTCGTTGAGCGCCGCGCGGCCGATTCCGGCGAGGGTGGCCAATAGCACCAACTGATAAAACGCCGTCTGGTATTTGAAGCGGGTAGCAAAGTCAATCACGTTTTCTGTTTCCACCACCGCATCGGTAAACCGCGTGGTGCCACTGCCGGTCGTGCGCTGGCCAAAACCGTCCCAGTCATCGCTCTGTACCACGCCGGGCTGGCGCGTGCGGGTGGCCGCGATGACGTCGCCGCCGGTGTCGCTGCGCTGGGCGTACACGTCAATCCAGTCGGAGAAAAGACTTCCGGTGCTGTAAAACTTTTCACCGTTGAGCGTCCATTTATCACCGTCAGGGCTGACCTGGGTGACGACGTCGCCGATGGTCACATTGCCGATTTCGGTCCAGGCGCAGCCGACGATGTCGCCATCGACAAAGCGCTTGAACCACAGATCGCGGCCAGCGCCGGGTGGTGCATTCAGGCGGTCTTCAGCAAACGCGAAGTGCCCGCGCAAGGCCTGGGGCACGTTGGAGTCGGCGGCAGCCAGCTCGATCAACAGTTCAAACAACTGCGGCAACGAAGCACCGCCGCCGCCGTATTCCACCGGCACGCGCACTGCGCCAAAGCCGGCTTGCTTGAGCCATTGAATCGGCTCATAGGGCAGGGCGCGGGTCTGTTCGCGCTCAACCGCGCCGTCGGCGATGCGCTGGAAGATCGGCCGAAAACGTGCGGCCAGCGTGGGGTAATCGACGCCGGTGGACAGCGGGTTGATCACGTGTTGCTCGGTCATGGGAACAGCTCCTTGGCAGTGTTCAAGTTCCCTGGTGATTGCACAGTCCGTGCCGGGCACAGCGGCCTGTATTTGCTGCGCGGGCCAGCGATTTACTGTTGCTCCAGCAACAGCGGATCGACAAATCGACGCGATCCATAACATCAGCGACCACGCGTCGAGCCGCTTGATGTTGTGCCGCAGCGCTTGCGCCTCCAGGGTTTGCCAGCGACTGGCACGCTTGCTGCTCAAGCCCTCACTCCATCCCTTCGTACGAGGTACTGCCAGATGAGTCAGCAAGCTGTGAAATTTGCCTATTGGGTGCCCAACGTCAGCGGCGGGCTGGTGGTCAGCAAGATCGAACAGCGCACCGATTGGGGCATCGACTACAACCGCAAACTGGCGCAATTGGCCGAAGCCGCCGGCTTTGAATACGGTCTCACCCAAATTCGTTTCACCGCCGGTTACGGCGCGGAAAACCAGCATGAATCCGTGGCGTTCAGCCACGCATTGCTGGCGGCAACCACCACACTCAAAGTGATTGCGGCAATTCTGCCCGGCCCGTGGCAACCGGCATTGGCGGCGAAGCAACTGGCGACCATCGACCAGCTCACCAACGGCCGTATCGCGGTGAATATCGTCAGCGGCTGGTTCAAGGGTGAGTTCCAGGCCATCGGTGAACCCTGGTTGGAGCACGATGAGCGCTACCGTCGTTCCGAAGAATTTATCCGCGCCCTGAAAGGCATCTGGACGCAGGACGATTTCACTTTCAAGGGCGACTTCTACCGCTTCAACAACTACACCCTCAAGCCCAAACCGCTCGGCCAGCCGGAAGTGTTCCAGGGCGGCAGCTCGCGGGCGGCGCGGGACATGGCCGCACGTGTATCGGACTGGTACTTCACCAACGGCAATACGCCGGAAGGCATCAAGGCCCAAGTCGACGACATCCGCGCCAAAGCTGCCGCGAATAAGCATTCGGTCAAAATCGGTGTAAATGCTTTTGTCATCGCCCGTGACACCGAGGAAGAAGCCCGCGCGGTACTCGCGCAAATCATCGACAAGGCCGACCCGCAGGCTGTCAACGCGTTTGGCGACGCGGCCAAACAAGCCGGCAAGTCTTCACCGGAAGGCGAGGGCAACTGGGCCAAGTCCAGCTTCGAAGACCTGGTGCAGTACAACGACGGCTTCAAGACAAACCTGATCGGCACCCCGCAACAAATTGCCGAGCGCATCATCGCGCTCAAGGCGGTGGGCGTGGACCTTGTGCTGGCCGGCTTCCTGCACTTTCAGGAAGAAGTCGAGTACTTCGGCAGGCGCGTATTGCCGCTGGTGCGCGAGCTGGAAGCCAAGGCCGTGATCAAGCAAGTTGCCTGAGCGTTTACCGGGTAAAGACGACGACCGCCGCGCGCAGTTTGTTGTTGCCGAAGCGGCACATTCGCTCGAACTCGCCGTGGCTGACCGGCAGGTGCTGGCAGTCCAGGGGCTGGCGGTGTTGGCTGTGGTCGACGTCCGGGTCGTGCAGGTAGACGAAGTCGTCGTCGCAGTCGGTGACCATCACCCAGTGCGGCGACTTGGAGCGGGTCAGGCGGTAGCTGCTGATCAGCACCAGCGGCTGCCCGCCGTCGCGTAATACCTGAGGCAAGTCAAGGGCGCTGCCGAGTACCTGCTCGACGTCGCTGCTGGCCAACTCTTCCTCAAACGCCTCGTGCACCACGCGCATGACGTCCTTTTTATGCGGGTCGCGTACGCCGTCGAGAAACAACGGCCCGCGCACATTTACCTGCATGCGCACCCGAAAGCCCCGACGCCAAGCCGCCAGCGCCAACCCTTGCGGGCTACAACCGCCGTGGCCGGCAGTCATGAACACGGTGGTGGCTTCGCGCCAGATTTGCAGCTCCTCACGGCGCTGCGCGATGCGCTCAGGCACCAGCGCGCCCATGGCCATCAGCAGGCACGCGGCGCCGCAGGTGAAATCGGTGGTCTGTTGGTAATACGGCACACTGTGCGGGCGCGCGTCCTGATGCTGGACGATGCGCTTTTCCAGGCGCAGCGCGGCGGTGTGGTCTTCGTAGTAATCGTTGATCACGGCAAAGCGTCGATAGCCATTGCGTTCATACAGGGCGAGGGCGCCGGGGTTGTCGGTGCGCACTTCGAGGCGCAGGTAGGCGCAATCGTGCTCAACCGCGCACGCCTCGATACGCGCGAGCAATTGCTTGCCCAGGCCCAGACCGCGTGCGTGTTCGGCAATGGCGATGGAATACAGGCGCGCAAGCGACGTGCCGCGATGGAACAGCACCAGCCCGTAGCCGAGCAATTGGTGGTCTTTTTCCGCCACCAGCAACTGGCCGTGAGCACGGCTGACCATCCACTGAAAGCTGCGCGTCGAGAGCCGGTCGGTGGTGAAACAGTGCTGTTCCAGTGCCACTAATTCGGGCACGTCACAGGGGGTTGCAACGCGAAAGGAAAGAGCCATATGACCGCCGTAAAAGTTGCGTAACGAAACGGGACTTCTCTAAAAGATCGTGCTTAATAGAAAAGGTCGAGTTCTCTAAAGCGGATCAAATATTATGTCGGCGGTACAAGGTCATTGGCGTGAAGTATCCGAGCAAACAGTCGCGGCGACAATAACTTCCAAAGGTTATTTTTCTGCACCCTCCAGAGGCTCCAGTCAAATCGTGATTATTGTCGAACGCAAGGAAGATTGGGCCTCCTACTTTCCCAGCGAAGACATCGTCACCGCTCAGGAATACCTCGAACAAACCCGCGAAAGCGAGACGGGCAAGCGCGTGCAGGTGATCAACCTGTGCCGCAGCTACAAGTACCTGGGGCACGGTTACTACTGCTCGTTGCTGGCGGAAGCGCGGGGGCACAAGGTAATTCCCTCTGTGCGCACCATCAGTGAGCTGACCAAAAAGTCGTTGTATGGGTTGTCGCTGGATGACCTGGATAAAACCCTCGATAAAGCCTTGAGTCATCACCTCTACAGCAACACCGAAGGCTTTACCCTGACACTTTATTTTGGTCGAACCAATATAGAGCCGTTGCAAGAGTTGGCCCGTCAGTTGTTTGAAACCTTTCCGTGCCCGATCCTGTTAGTTGAGTTTCGCAAGAACAACGGCTGGCACATCGAAGGGGTAAAATCTGGCGTGTTGCACAAGTTGCGCGACGATCAGGAAGACCAGTTTGCCCACGCCCTCGACAACTTCAGCCGCAAGATCTGGCGCCAACCGCGTTCACGCCGGTTGGCCCGTTACGACCTGGCGATTCTTCACGATCCCCAGGAGCAACTGCCGCCCTCCAACGCCAAGGCCCTCGAGAATTTCGTGCGAGTCGGCAAGGGTTTGGGCATCGATGTCGAACTGATCGAGCGCAAGGATTACTCGCGCCTTGCCGAGTACGACGCCTTGCTCATCCGCGAGACTACCAGCGTCGACAACCACACCTACCGCTTCGCCAAAAAAGCCGAAAGCGAAGGCCTGGTGGTGATGGACGACCCGGCGTCGATCCTGCGCTGCACCAACAAGGTTTACCTCACCGACCTGCTCAACAGCCATCAGCTGGGCATGCCCGCCACCGAAATTCTCTACAAGGAGCGACCGGAAGATTTCGAACGGGTGGGTGAGCGCCTGGGCTTTCCGCTGGTGTTAAAGATCCCCGACGGTTGTTTCTCACGGGGCGTGATCAAAGTGGAAAGCCAGGAAGCATTGCTCCAGGCCACCGCCGAGCTGTTCGAGCATTCGGTATTGCTGCTCGCCCAGGAATTCTTTTACACCGAGTACGACTGGCGCATCGGCGTTCTCAACCGCAAGCCGATTTTTGCCTGCCAGTACTTCATGTCCAAGGGCCATTGGCAGATCTACAACCACAAGGCCATCGGCCAGGACATCAACGGCGAATGCCGCACCCTGGCGGTCCACGAGGCGCCCAAGGCGGTGGTGGAACTGGCGGTCAAGACGGCCAACCTGATTGGCGATGGCCTGTACGGTGTGGACCTCAAACAGTCCGGCGACAAGGTGGTGGTGATCGAGGTCAACGACAACCCGAACATGGATGCCGGCATCGAAGACGCCTATTTGCAGGACGACTTGTACGCGCTGGTGCTGGAGGAATTTGTGCGGCGCCTGGAGTTGAAGCGCCAAGGCCAGGTGTGGTGACGCGCGATGATTCAGCGCTTTGAGTTAGCCGATGGAAAGCTGTGCAGTGGGGCGCGTGACGATGCCCCCGTCATGTTGTTCAACAACCCGGATTTGCCTGAGCGCGAATGGCTACGGGACCACCATAAACTCGACGAGCACGCCCTGGCCTCGGCGCTCGACCCGGATGAAGTCTCACGAATCGAGTTTCACCCTGACTACCTGTTTCTGATCTGGAAGCGCCCGGAGAATTACTCCGGCGGTGGCAACCTGGTGTTTGAAGTGTCGTCCTGCGGCTTGCTGTTTTCGCCGGGCCGTTTGCTGGTGATTGCCACGGATGAAACCCCGTTGTCGGGGCTCGGTGCACGGCGGCCATTGCACACGCCGCTGGATGTGTTGCTGGACCTGTTGCTCAATAATATCCATCACTATCTGGGCCACCTGAAGGTGATCAAGCTGGTTGCGCGGGAGTTGCAGCAGCAGTTCAACGCGTCGATGAGCAATCACCATTTGATGCAGATGTTCAGTCTCAGTGAGAGTCTGATTTATTACATCAATGCGCTGCACAGCAACGGCGCGGTGTTGTCGCGGTTGCGTAATCATGGCGAGAAGGAACACTTCAGCCCGCAGATTCTTGGGTTGATTGATGATCTGATTATTGAGAACCATCAGTGCTACAAGCAGGCGGAGATTTACTCCAATGTGTTTTCCGGGTTGATTGATGCGCGCGGGAATTTGATGAACAACAGTATGAATAACCTGTTGCGCAAGTTGACGCTGATCAACGTGGTGTTTTTGCCACTTAACTTGATTGCCAGTGTGGGCGGGATGTCGGAGTTCAGCATGATGACGGCGGGGACGCCGTGGTGGGTGTCGTATCCGTTGCTGATGGCGGCGATGGGGGTGGGGGCGGGGTTGATGGTGCTGGGGTTGAAGCGGATAGCGGGTGGGCGGTGAGGTTGTCTGGCGGGGTGCATATCCGTTAGCGGGGCTACGGCTGATATCGGTTGCGCAACCCAACGGCCAACCCTTTCAAGGTCTTTAGATACAACAGGTGATAAGTACCCTGTGGCGAGCGGGCTTGTCCCGCGTTGGGCTGCGAAGCAGCCCCAAAACCAGCGCCCGAAGAATGCCTGACTCACCGCATTGTTGCTTTTAGGGTCGCTGCGCAACCCAACGCGGGCGGTGCGACGATTCGACAAGCCCGCTCGCCACAGAGATGGTGTTCGCCCTGTCAGACAGATTTCCAAAGACCTTGAAAGGGCTGGTTCTTACAGCGGGTCACTTTTGGAAGGGCCGGAAGCCGGCCCAGCCAAAAGTAACCAAAAGGTCCTCGCCCCACCACTCCGCACCTCGCCTTCATTCGGCCAGCGTGGTTAACGGGGCGACTCAGATCAAGATCAAAAGTAAGAGCACGGCGGCCTAGTAGCCGACCTGAGTGGTTGGATCAAAAGCGCTGTTTTTTCTAGAGCAGATTGCGTTTCTTCAGACAAATGGAGTTCTAAATGTCAGCCCTTTCAAGGTCTTTAGATACAACAGGTGATAAGTACCCTGTGGCGAGCGGGCTTGCCCCGCGTTGGGCTGCGAAGCAGCCCCAGAACCAGCGCCCGAAGAATGCCTGACAAACCGCATTGTTGCTTTTAGGGTCGCTTCGCAACCCAACGCGGGGCAAGCCCGCTCGCCACAGGGATGGTGTCCGCCCTATCAGACAGATTCCCAAAGACCTTGAAAGGGCTGGTTCTAAATGTGGGAGCGGGCTTGCTCGCGAATGCGGTGGATCAGTCACTTAATTTATCAACTGACACACTGCATTCGCGAGCAAGCCCGCTCCCACACTGGACCGCTTTTGATCTACACCACTCAGGTCGGCTGTCAGGCCGCCTTGCTTGTGATCTTGATTTTGATCTTAGGCGCCCCGTTAAACACGCTGGCCGGAATTCGACATTGATTTGGGGGGTAAACCGGCAGGGATGCCGGTTTAGCCGCCCCGCGCCATGGATGGCGCGGGGCGGCGGCCCCCCAAATCAATGTCGGATTACGGGCACACCGAGCCTAGGCGAGGTGACGAGTGTTGGGGCAAGAGCCTTTTGGTTACTTTTGGGCTCTTTTCAAAAGTGACCCGCCGTAAGGGCGGAACCCATTTCAGCCATCACCCAATAACGGATATGTACCCAGAAACCCCTACTGCAACGTCAACACCTCAAACCCCTCAGCCGTCACCGCCACCGTATGCTCCCACTGCGCCGACAACCCGTTATCCCTGGTCACCACCGTCCAGCCATCCTTCAAGCTGCGCACTTTAGAACTACCCTGATTCAGCATCGGCTCCACCGTAAACACCATCCCCTCACGCAATTCCATCCCGGTACCCGGTCGCCCGAAGTGCAGAATCTGCGGCTCTTCATGCATCTCCCGGCCAATACCATGGCCACAATATTCACGCACCACGCTGTAGCCATTGGCCTGCGCATGGCTCTGAATCGCGTGCCCGATATCGCCCAGCCGTGCTCCAGGCTTGACCACGCGAATACCGGCCCACATCGCCTCAAAGGTCTTTTCCACCAGCCGCCGCGCTTTGGGCGCGACGTCGCCGATCATGTACATCTTGCTGGAATCGGCAATAAAACCGCCTTTCTCCAGGGTGATGTCGATGTTGATAATGTCGCCATCCTTGAGGATTTCCTTGGCACTCGGCATCCCATGACACACCACCTCGTTGATCGACGTGTTGATGCAAAACGGGTAGTCGTACTGCCCAAGGCTCGCCGGGCGGGCGTTCAAGTCGTTGCGGATGAAGGCTTCAACGGCGCTGTCCAGCTCCAGAGTGGAGCGGCCGGCGGCAACAAAGCTGTCGAGCATCGTGAACACCTGGGCCAGCAGGCGCCCGGACTCACGCATCACGGCAAGCTGCGCGGCAGTCTTGATCATTAGCCGCGCCCCCGGATCAGGTCGGGTTTGTCCAGCAACAATTTGTTGATCAGGTCGTTGTAAGCCAGGTTGGGGTTCAGTTCGGCGAGCAGGCCGATCTTGATCCAGAATTCGGCCTGGGCGTTGATGGAGCGGTCCATGGTGGCGCTGGCCAGGCGTAGCTGTTCGTGCAATTGGTCGGTGATCTTGACGATGCCCATAGGGTTCACTGTGATGATGGAATATACGAAGCGTATACGTTTCGTATGTCCATCGTAAACCCTCGCCGGCTAAATCGTGGTTGGCCGTTGACTTGCGCGGCAGCCGCCCTGATGGCAGCGCCGTGGCGCAGACGGGCGCCAATATCACTGTTGATAGTTTGCGATATGTTGCTGAAAGAGTCGCCGTCCATTCCGATGTTTAAAGCGAAGTGTCGGGTTAAACGATTAATCCAAGCTGTTCGAAGAAAATTTAGTGACTGAATGTAAAATCGTGAGCGACATATATAACAAGTGCGGCCACTTATGAGGAATGGTTACAACGAGTGCGGACTTTGCCGAGTAATCTGAGTCATGAAACGTCTTCCAGGGTCGGCAAGACATGGCGGGCGAGTGATCCGCCTGCAGTTGATTGGTCATATAAATTAATTGGCGGTCTCATAAAAGGAGAGGTTAGCCATGCTTTCGGAATTAGAACTTCGCAGCATTATTGAAGGAAGTTTCCTGCCCAAACGGTGCGAATGCATCAAAGCCGAAGACGCTTCGCTGACGATCAAGGTCTATGACGACCGTGACCGTGACCGAGTGGATTTGGAAGTCAAAGGCATAAACGCCGATAAACTCGACAGCAGTCGAGCCATTTGCAACCTGATTGCCGGGTTGCGCGAAGACCTCAAACACACCCACGCACCCGCGCTGCAAAGAGTGGGCGGGCGCGGCTATTACTAGGCGGATGTTTGAGGTTGAGTCACCGATGACCTGTGGGCCTGGATAAACGCCAGGCCCAGTACGGTTTCTGTCGCCACCGCCAACAGGATTCCCGGCCCGGCGTTTCCATTGATCCATTCCCCGAAACCCAATACAGCGAGCACCAGGCAGCCGGTAATAAACCCGGTGGTCAGGGCGCGGCGTGTCTCGGAGGGTGGCGCATGGCGGGCACGATAAAAAATGATGCCGATGGCCAGAAACAATGCGGCATTACGCCGTGAAACCAACCCGGTCGCGCTGGAATATTCGACACTCCACAGCCATAACAACAGCTCGGGGCGCAGGCCCCAGATCAATGCAAGGGCGAAGCAGAGCAGGGCGGTAAAGAGGGCGAGCGTATAAAAGCGAAGCGGCATGACGAATCCTTTCGGCTGCGGGACAAGCGCGAGAGGATACCAGCTATTGCGCCGCCCTATGTCGTCACCCCTCAGTTCTGAAACAGGCAGGCGTTGGACATTTTGCGATAACTCACGTTTTTCAATTCGCCGGCTTTATCCAGATACTTGATGGATGCATCGATCACCTTGCATTCATCGGTCATCGTTTCATTCATTGCGATCACTTTGTGTATGTTCAGGGGCACGCTGTAGCGATACGGCATCGGCTCTGATTCTGCGTGTGCGATTGCCGATACGGCAGCCAGCGTGAGGGTGCAGCAGAAGATCGCTGGGAATTGCAATTTCATGTGGATTTTCCATCAGTGATGCGGCTCATCGAAGTGATGATCCGGCGCCGCACGCTCAGCCGATGGCTGCAAGAGTGCGGTCGGCCCACTGTTAACCCCCAACCTTAACCATTGATTAAATGAGGGTTTTCAAGAAATTTCCTACATGTATCAGGTAGATTGCCCATCCCGTCGCTGATAGTTCCTACCCAGCAGGGCGGCTCAGTTCTGGAAATCGCACGCTTCGGACATTTTGCGATAACCCACGTCCTCCACCTTGCCAGCCTTGTCCACGAACTTGATATCCGCGTTGATGACCTTGCAGTCATTGGTTGGGGTTTCGTTCATGGCAATCACCTTGTCGATGTTCAAAGGCATGCCGTATTGATAGGGCACAGGTTTGGTCGCAGCCTGCTGAGTGTCGGCCTGGGCAAGGCCGGATACCGCAGCCAGGGCCAGCGTGCCGGTGAACAGTAACGTACGCAGTTTCATGAGGGTTCTCCGCAAGTCGTTCGCGGGCGCATCAACATGATGCGCCGGCGGCCGCACGGGCCCCAGAGGGCGGTGAGTGCGGTCACTTTCAGAGTCGACTCGGGGGATTAACCGTGGATTAATCTTCGGCTAACTGACAAAACCTTCATGAGCGCCCGTTCAGGCTAGCTGCTGGCGATACGGAAGGTCCGGCCCGGTCTTGCTGCACGTAAGCGCGGCGGCGCGAATGGCAAAGCCAAGCATGCCGTCGATGTGCTCGCGGGTCAGTTGTTGCAGGCCCGCCACCGAGTCCAGCCCGCGCTCGGTCAGCCAGGCGATCAGTGCGGCCTGGAAGGTATCGCCGGCGCCGACGGTGTCGGCCATCACCACCTTGACGGCGGGTGCCGACCAGGTGCCGTGCTGGCGACTGAACACGGTTGCGCCGTCGCCACCGCGCGTGAGGAACACCAACTGGCAGCGGTGTTTCAGCCAGCCTTGCAGCACGCTTTGCGGCGACTGGTCGGGGTAGAGCAGGTGCAGGTCTTCGTCGCTGACTTTGATCAGGTCGGCATGCTTGACCAACTCCGCGATGCGGTCACGCCACAGCTGAATATCCGGCTGCGGGTTGAGGCGCACGTTGGGGTCGAGGCTGATCAGGCGCTTGCCGCTTTCGCGCTTGACCAGGCTCAGCAGGGTGTCGCCGATAGGCTGAACCACCAGTGAAAACGAGCCGATGTGCAGGCCGCGAATGTCATCGCCCAAGGCCGGCAGGTGCGTCACCTCCAACTGGCGATCGGCGCACCCTTCGCCACGAAAGCTGTATTGCGGCGAGCCATTGGCGCCCACTGCAACCATCGCCAGCGTGGTCGGCGCGGCAAACTCCACCAAATATCGCTCATCCACGCCCTCATCCTTGAGCACCTGCAATAACCGGCGCCCGAGAAAGTCGGTGGACACGCCGCCGAACAACCCAGCCTCAATGCCCAGACGGCGCAAACCCACTGCGACGTTGAACGGCGAGCCACCGGCAATCGCCTTGTAATTGACCCTGGAAGCCTGCCCGCTGGCATCTTCTTCGCTGAAAAAATCAAACAGCGCTTCGCCACACACCAAATACATAGTCGCTCGCTCTTAAAGGGTTGCCACGAGCTGCTGATAGCGCTCGTAGGCATGTTGGTAGGCGCTCACGTTCTCGGCGACCGGCAGCGTACGGCTGGTCGGGTCGACGCTCACGCATTTGTCGCACAGGCTGGCCAGCGATTCACCGGACTGGCTCCACGCCGCCTGGATCGCCGCGCCCAAGGCTGCGGCTTCGCTTTGTTCGGTGCAGACCACTTCGGTGTTCATGATATCGGCGACCATCTGCCGCCACACCGGGCTTTTTGAGCCGCCGCCGATCAAGCGGATGCTCTGGCTTTGCAGGCCGGTCTGGCGCAGCAGGTCCAGGCCGTAACGCAGGCCGAAGGTGGTGCCTTCCACCACCGCTCGGCACAGGTTGGCGCGGGTCAGGTTGGTCATGGTCAAACCGTGCAGGCTGCCGGTGGCGTGGGGCAGGGCGGGCACGCGCTCGCCGTTGAGGAACGGCAGCATGCTCACGCCGTCGGCGCCAATCGGCGCGTCTGCAACCCGTGCGTTGAAGGCGGCCAGGTCGAGGTCGAACAGCTCGCGAATCACCCCGGTGGCGTTGGTCAGGTTCATGGTGCAGATCAACGGCAACCAGCCGCCGCTGGAGGAACAGAAGGTCGCGACAGAAGCCTGCGGGCTCACATTCGGCTGATCGGCAAAGGCGTAGACGGTGCCCGATGAGCCGAGGCTCATGGTGATCACGCCAGGCGCGATATTGCCGGTGCCGATGGCGCCCATCATGTTGTCGCCGCCGCCGCTGGATACCACCGCATTGGGGTTGATGCCCAGGCGTTCGGCAATCGCAGGCAGAATGCTGCCGACGATTTGATGGGCTTCAAGCAGTTGCGGTAGCGCCGCTTCAAGGCGACCGCTGGGGTCGATGTGCTTGAGTAACGCCACGTCCCATTCGCGGGTGCGCACGTTGAAATAGCCCGTGCCCGACGCATCGCCGTATTCGGTGACGGCGCGACCGGTCAGCCAGTAGTTCAGGTAATCGTGGGGCAGCAGGATGTGCGCGATACGCGCGAAGACATCCGGGTGTTGTTCGCGGGTCCAGAGCAGCTTGGACACGGTGTAGCCCGGCGCGATGGCCACGCCGAGGCGTTCCAGCGAACCGCTTTCGCCGCCCAGGTGGTGCAGCAGGCGGTCGTTTTCCGGCGCGGTTTCGGTGTCACACCACAGTTTGGCGGGGCGCAGCACCTGGCCGTTGTCATCCAGCAATACCAGGCCGTGTTGCTGGCCGGAAACGCCGATGCCGAGGATGTCCTGGCCGTCCACGCCGGCCTGTTGCAGGGCGCGGTGAGTGGCTTCGGTAAAGGCGTCCAGCCATTCCTGGGTGTGCTGTTCGCGGCGGCCATTGGCACCGCTGATCAGCGTATGTGCCGCAGCGCCCAGGCCCAGCACCTTGCCGCTGGAGGCGTCGAGCACAATAGCCTTGGTGCCCTGGGTGCCGCAGTCGATGCCGAGAAACAGGTTTTGCTGGGTCATGATGATTTGCTCAGCAGTCTTGTTTTTGTTGAGGTGTAAATGCAGTCCAAATGTGGGAGGGGCTTGCTCCCGATGGCGTTGAATCAGTCAATATATTCTCCACTGAACCACCGCTATCGGGAGCAAGCCCCCTCCCACATTTTTAAGCCGGTTTCTTCAGGAGGTTTTGCAGGGTTTGGGTGACACCGTTGTCACGCAGGCTTACATAACACCGCTCAAAAGCTGCCACAAATTCAGGCGAGTTGGGAATAGCCGTGCCAAAAATCTCTTCCACACCCAGCAAGCGCTGACTGATCAGCGCATCATCACTCACCAGCCCCTGGCAAAACGCCGCGCGCGGATCCGGGATCTTGTAGCTCACCCCATTCTCATCCACGCCCTTCAAATACAGGGCCCACGCCGCCACTACCAACGCCGCGCGTTCAGTTTCGCGCCCATCGGCAATCAAGCGGTTGATGGTCGGCACGGTGAACTTGGGAAACTTCGACGAGCCATCGGAACACACGCGTTCCAACTGGTCGGCAATCGCCTGGTTCGAGAAGCGGTCGACCAGTGTTTGCTTGTAGTCGGTCAGGTCGATACCCGGCACCGGCGCCAGGTTCGGCGTGACGTCGAGGTCCATGTAGGCGCGCATATAGGCCACAAACACCGGGTCATTCATGGTGTCGTGAACGAACCGGTAACCCTTGAGAAAACCCAGGTACGTCAGCGCCAGATGGCTGCCGTTGAGCAGGCCGATTTTCATTTCTTCGTAAGGCGTTACGTCATCGGTGAACTGCACGCCGACCTTTTCCCAGGCCGGGCGACCGTTGACGAATTTGTCTTCCAGCACCCACTGCACAAAGGGTTCGCAGACCACCGGCCAGGCATCGTCGATGCCGTGTTCGTCGTGCAATTGCAGGCGGTGGGCGGCGCTGGTCATCGGCGTGATGCGGTCGACCATGGCGTTGGGGAAGCTCACGTTGGCCGCTATCCAGTCATGCAGCTCGGCATCTTGCAGGGCGGCAAACGCCAAGAGCGCCTTGCGCGTGACGGCGCCGTTGTGCGGCAGGTTATCGCAGGACATCACGGTAAAGGCCGGCGTCCCGGCCGCGCGGCGTTTGCTCAGCGCGGCGCAGATAAAACCAAACACGGTGTTGGGGGCGTCGGGGTGTGCCAGATCATGCTGGACCTGCGGCAGGTGAGCCATGAACTCGCCGTTACTGTCGTCGATGCAGTAGCCGCCTTCGGTGATCGTCAGCGAGACAATCCGAATGGCCGGGTTGGCCAGCTTGTCGATCAGCGCCTGGGCGCCGTCTTCGGCCAGCAGCATGTCACTGATCGAGCCAATGACGCGCACTTCGGTGTCGTCGGTGTCGCCCAGTTCATACAGGGTGAACAGGTAATCCTGGCCGGCCAGATCGTCGCGGGCCTTGCGGTCTTCGCTGCGCAGGCCGACGCCGCAGATGCTCCAATCCAGGCCCTCGCCGGTGTTCATCAGCGCATCGGTGTAATACGCCTGATGCGCGCGGTGGAAACCGCCGACGCCGATATGGGCGATGCCTTGCGTGGTGCTGGCAATTGCATAGGCTGGGATTTTTACTTCCGGCGCCAATTGAGTGAGGTTCTGTTTATTCAGTTTCATCACAAAGTCTCGCGTAATCAGGCGGCAGCGCGCAGTGGACGGGCCACAGCCACGCCGTCGGAGTCGAACAGGTGGCAGTGCGCCGGGTCCAGGTGCAGTTGCAGCGTCTGGCCATATTGGCTGGCCATGTCGCCGCGAATCCGCATCGTCAATGGCTCGCCATTGGCGGTGATGACGTGGCAGAAGGTGTCGCTGCCCAGGCGTTCGCCGACATCGGCGGTAACGGTCAAGGCGGTTTGGCCTGGTGCGGCGATTTCCAGGTGCTCCGGACGAATGCCCAGGGTCACCGCGCTGCCCACGCTCAAGGTTGCGCCGCTCAACGGCAGGCTGATAGTCGTGCCGGCGTCCAGTTGCACGTCGCAGCCGTGGCTTTCGATGCGGGTGACGCTGCCCTTGAGGAAGCCCATTTTCGGCGTACCCAGAAAGCCTGCCACGAACAGATTGGCGGGCTGGTGATACAGCTCCAGCGGCGAACCGACTTGCTCAACGCGGCCGCTGTTCAGCACCACCACTTTGTCGGCCAGGGTCATCGCTTCGACCTGGTCGTGGGTCACGTAGATCATGGTCGCTTGCAGTTCTTTGTGCAGGCGCGACAGTTCCAGGCGCATTTGCACACGCAGTGCGGCGTCAAGGTTGGACAGCGGTTCGTCGAACAGGAAAATCTTCGGGTTGCGCACAATCGCGCGGCCGATGGCAACACGCTGGCGCTGGCCACCGGAAAGCTGCTTGGGCTTGCGCTCCAGCAACGGGCCGAGTTCCAGGATGCGCGCCGCTTCGTTGACCTTGCTTTCCACCAGCTTCTTGTCGACACCGGCCAGGTCCAGGGCAAACGACATGTTCTTGCGCACGCTCATGTGCGGGTACAGCGCGTACGTCTGGAACACCATCGCCAAGTCACGCTTGGCCGGGGTTACTTCAGTGATATCGCGCCCGTCCAGTTCGATGGTGCCTTCGCTGACTTCTTCCAGGCCCGCGATCAGGCGCAGCAGGGTGGATTTACCGCAGCCCGAGGGGCCGACGAACACCACGAATTCCTTGTCGTTCACTTCCAGGTCGATGCCCTTGATGATCGAGAAACCTTCGAAGCCCTTTTGCAGATTCTTGATTTTCAGGTTGGCCATGGGATGGGCCTCCACGTTGAATTTTTTATAAGGAAGCCGTTATTTCACGGCGCCGAAGGACAAACCGCGCACCAGCTGTTTCTGGCTGATCCAGCCAAAAATCAGGATAGGCGCGCAGGCCAGGGTCGAGACGGCAGACAATTTGGCCCAGAACAAGCCTTCGGGGCTGGAGTAGGAGGCGATCAAAGCGGTCAGCGGCGCGGCATTTGACGAGGTCAGGTTCAACGACCAGAACGCCTCGTTCCAGCACAGGATCAGCGACAGCAGCACCGTGGAGGCCAGGCCGCCTTTGGCGATTGGCAGCAGCACCCGGACCATTTCCTGCCACAGGGTGGCGCCATCCAGGCGGGCCGCTTCGAGGATGTCCTTGGGGATGTCCTTGAAGTAGGTGTAAACCATCCACACCACAATCGGCAGGTTGATCAGGGTGTAGATGATGATCAGCGCGATGCGCGTGTCCAGCAGGCCCATGCTTTTCGCCAACAGATAAATCGGCATCAGCACGCCCACGGGCGGCAGCATCTTGGTCGACAGCATCCACAGCAGCGTGCCCTTGGTGCGCTTGGTTTCGTAGAACGCCATGGAGTAGGCGGCGGGCACCGAAATCAACAGGCACAAGGCGGTGGCGCTGAACGAAATCACCACCGAGTTCCAGGCGTAGGCGAAGTAGTTGCTGCGCTCGTTGATGTGCAGGTAGTTCTCCAGCGTCGGCGTGAAGATGAACTGCGGCGGCGTGGCGAACGCGTCGATTTCGGTCTTGAAGCTGGTCAGCACCATCCAGAAGATCGGAAAGAAAATCAGGATCGCGATGGCCCAGGCCAGGGTGCCGAGCAACACGCTTTGCAGGCGGCGGGATTGTTGAAGCGTCATGGCGCGGCCCTCAAGGCTTGTCAGTCAGGTTTTTGCCGATCATCCGCACCAGGATGATCGCCGCGATATTGGCGATGACCACGGCAATCAAGCCGCCGGCCGAGGCCATGCCCACGTCGAACTGCACCAGCGCCTGGTTGTAGATCAGGTACGCGAGGTTGGTCGACGCATAGCCCGGGCCACCGTTGGTGGTGGTGAAGATTTCGGCGAACACCGAAAGCAAAAAGATGGTTTCGATCATCACCACCACGGCAATCGGGCGCGCCAGGTGGGGCAGGGTGAGGTGCCAGAAAATCGCGATGGCGCCGGCACCGTCCAGGCGCGCAGCTTCCTTTTGTTCCTGGTCGAGAGACTGCATGGCCGTCATCAACAGCAGGATGGCGAAGGGCAGCCATTGCCACGACACAATGATGATGATCGACAGCAATGGGTAATGCGCGAGCCAGTCCACCGGCTCGGCGCCGAAAAACTTCCACACGGCGGCGAGAATCCCCGACACCGGGTGAAAAATCAGGTTCTTCCAAATCAGCGCACCGACGGTGGGCATGATGAAAAACGGTGAAATCAACAACACCCGAACGATGCCGCGGCCAAAGAACTCACTGGCCTCCAGCAACGCACTGATCAACACGCCGAACACCACACTGATCAGCAGCACGCTGCCCACCAGCAGCAAGGTGTTGGTGGCGCCGGGCAGGAAGCCCGAATCGGTGATGAAGTAGGTGAAGTTCTCCAGCCCCACGAATTGGTTTTCGCCGGGGTAGAGCAGGTTGTAGCGGATCAGCGAGAAGTACAGTGTCATGCCCAGCGGCACGATCATCCACAGCAGCAGCAAGGCCACCGAGGGGCTGACGAGGAACCAGCCGGGGTTGGCCAGGCGGTTTTTAGGCGTTGTATTCATTAGGATCAAGACCAGTCGGGTGCGAGTCGGAGCGCGGTCAGTGTGGGAGGGGGCTTGCTCCCGATAGCGGAGTATCAGTCAATATATTCTTCACTGAACCGCCGCTATCGGGAGCAAGCCCCCTCCCGCATTTATTGCGGGGAGGCGACTTTATTTGGGGTAACCCGCTCGCTTCATTTCACGCTCGGTGGTGGTCTGCGCGGCGGCCAAGGCTTGATCCACGGTTTGCTGACCGGTCAGCGCGCCCGAGAAGAACTTGCCGACCTGGGTACCAATCGCCTGGAACTCAGGAATGGTCACCAGTTGGATACCGATGTACGGCACCGGCTTGAGCGTCGGCTTGGTCGGGTCTGCGACTTTCAGCGATTCCAGGGTCACCTTGGCAAACGGGGCGGCTTTCATGTACTCGTCGCTGTAGGTCGACTTGCGCGTGCCTGGCGGAATGTTGGCGATACCATCGGTCTTGGCCACCAGCTGGCTGTATTCTTTGGAAGTCGCCCAGCTGGCGAACACCTTGGCGGCGTCCTTGGCTTTGGAGCTGGTCGGAATCGCCAGGCTCCAGGAGTACAACCACGACGTGCCTTTGTCAGTCTTCTCGTGGGGGGCGAAGGTAAAGCCGACGTGGTCGGAGACCTTGCTCTGGGTTTTGTCGGTCACGAACGAACCGGCGACGCTGGCATCTACCCAGATCGCGCACTTGCCGCTGTTGAACAGCGCCAGGTTTTCGTTGAAGCCGTTGCTGGAAGCACCCGGCGGGCCGGATTTCTTCATGTTGTCGACGTAGAAGTTCAGCGCGTCCTTCCACTCAGGGCCGTTGAATTCCGGTTGCCACTTCTCATCGAACCAGCGCGCACCGTAGCCGTTGGCCAGGGTGGTGATCAGCGCCATGTTTTCACCCCAACCGGCTTTGCCACGCAGGCACAGGCCGTATTGCTCTTTGGTTTTGTCGGTGAGTTTGGCCGCGTATTCGCCGATCTGGGTCCAGGTCGGGTGCTCAGGCATGGTCAGCCCGGCGTCCTTGAACAGGTCGGTGCGGTAATAGGTGATCGAGCTTTCGGCGTAGAACGGCAGGGCGTAGAGCGAACCTTTGACAGACAGGCCGTCACGCACTGAAGGGAATACGTCGTCGAGGTCGTAGGACGCCGGCAGGTCCTTCATCGGTTCCAGCCAGCCCTTGGCACCCCAAAGTGCAGCTTCGTACATGCCGATGGTCAGCACGTCGAACTGTCCGCCCTGGGTGGCGATGTCGGTGGTCAGGCGTTGGCGCAGCACGTTTTCTTCGAGTACCACCCAGTTCAGCTTGATCTCCGGATGCTCGGTCTCGAAGGTTTTCGAGAGCTTTTGCATGCGGATCATGTCGCTGTTGTTGACGGTGGCAATGGTCAGGGTTTGCGCGCCAAGGCTGACGGCGCTGAGGGTCATGCATGCTGTCATGCAAGAACAGGTAAGCAGAGCTTTTGCTGTGAACTTCATCGCGCACTCCTTTTCTGCGCCCAGGGGCTGCAGAAGGACAGTTATTGTTGTTGTGTCTTCCCACGGGAAGTCAGGAAGAGTGTGCCATTGATTACAGCCTTGAAATGCGGATGTGACAAATCCTTGGGCGCACTGGGACTGATACTTTTTTGCACTCGGGCAGCGGTTGGCAGCAACCTTTATGTAAGGCTCAGGCGAAAAACTTAGTGATGCATCACCGTCGCTTTCGCCTGGCGTATCTGCAGGTTATAAGCGGTTATAGCCATGAGCGTACGGGGTTTTTGGCTGTACGATGAGCGTGTTCATCCAGTTTTTATCCAGGGGGCTCATTCGCTTGGCTCCCTCCGTTATGACTAATTTTTCACTGCCCCATTGAGCCATCACGTCTTTCAGTTTCTGTGTGTATTCGTGGGCGGGGCAAGCGATGTCTGACCATGGGTCGACGATCCAGGCATCCTTCCAGGCGGGGCCGGAGAAGTCGACCGTCCCTGCAGGAAGCTCGGTCGGGCCGCCTACCACCGTGAACGCGTGAGCGTCTGAGGCGGCCCATTCATAAGCACGGCCTCCGCTCTTCTTAATGGTTTCTTTCGCCACCAGCGCCATTTCTCCACAGTTACCGGCTCCCGTCTTCAAAACCAAGTCGGCCCGATTCAATGCATGAGGCGCAACAGTGTTGCGTATCCACTGATTGGTCGTGTCTGCAGCTTGCGCTCGCGCCAAATCCGCCTTCGAAAGCACCTTATTGCCGGCACCCAGCCCCGTGGCTTTCATACTACGGTTAACGCTGGCTTTGGCCTGTTCGGCATAAAATCTGTTTTGCTGTGCTGCTGTCAGCGTTTCGAAGCCAGCAGGCTTAGTCAACGTGGTCACTCGGTTGGGCCTGAAGGCGATCCCCAGCTTGTTGATCCCTGTGCTCCGATGCAATTGATAGACCACTTCGCGCTGCTGTTCTTCGGTGAAGTTTTTGCAGTAAGTTCTGAGTTCATTCACCTCCTGTTTCGGGTAGCCCAAACGCTCCAGCTGTTCAAACGCGGACTTGAGTTTTGGCAAGGCGATGAAGTCAGCGTCAAAGGGTACCCTGGACGTACCCAGGCGCTTGATGAATGCATCTCTGTAGCTGTCCACCAGTGGCTTCTCAAGTGGCGATGCCGCTATAAATTTCAGTTCGCCGGTGGGCGCGTTGTTCAACTTCGCATAATAAAACCTGGCCGTATCCGCCTCTATCACCAGATACTTATCGGCGCTTCCGGCAACCGGGGATTTAACGATGACGCCTCTGATTTCGCGTTTGTCGTCAACTATGTCGCTGATGCTGTTGAGCTTGACCACGCGCGTCTCCTGCGCCAATGCATCACTGCCTTGCGCGCCGAAAAAGCCGAATTGTGGATCGTGTTTGATGCTGCCGCTGATTATCGTTTTGTACTTGATTGGCCTGACTTCTGTCGTCGGCATCAATCGGGGCCCCGTCTCACCTTCGACCACTTTGAGAACACGGTTCTCGACAATGACAAATTGATCCTTTCTGAATAATTTCGGGGGCGAGGGAAACAGGCGTGCATGCTCAAGCGCTTGAAGTTCCTGGGCAAACTGCCCACTGGCGTTTGTGATGACCCTGGAGAAACATGTGTCTTCGGCCCCGCGTTTGACTCTGCCACCCATCGAAGGCACTGCGCAGAACGCTTCAAAACCCTCGAGAGGCTTAAAGTGGTCGGCCGATGCCAAGTCAGTCAGTACGCCAGGGTTGCGCGTGTCGTAACGGTAAACTTCGCCTTCATTGACCACGTCGAAGCCATGGCTACGGGGAATGGTATAGGCGTCGGCAGCCAAGGACCTTTCAGTCACCAGCGCTTGAGTGCCATCTGCAAAGGTCTCCTGGCGTAGGGCTGATGAAGTCTGCGATACAAAACCTTCCAGCGCCGGCCCATAAGCCGCCTGTGTCTTGGCATCAAAGGCGTACCAGTTGCCGTCCTGAAACACAGCGCTGATGTTCGCTTGCTGTGCACCTGCGTCAGTTATCGTGCCCTCCGCCCTGTTGGCGGCCGCAGTGATCGCGCTTGACGACTGCGCGCTGCCGGAACTCGTCAGGTCCGTGAGCGCAACGTTTTCGGCCTCTTTAGCCCCAAACTTTTCGATGAACCCGGCAGAGACTTTGGCGGCCGCCCAGGATGCGCCTGATTTTGCCAGGCCCCACAGTTTGCCCGCGCCCTCTGTGGCGGCGTAGATCGCGACATCAATGGCCAGATCAACGCCGGCCTTGAGGAATTGGCCGTGATAAATGTCTTCCAGGCTGCTGGCGCCCGGCAAGGCATGCCAGACGGCCTTGAAAAAGTCGCTGGGCTCTGTCGCGGTTTCAAGGGTATTGCTCGACGCGTTGCGGTGCAGGTTGAGAAACTGGGTTTTGTTCAGGTAAGTCGAATCGACCATGGTTCTGGCCAACCTGTCTATCCGCCCTCGCGCGTAGTGGGGGGAGAACGGGTCATTTTCATTGTGCGCAAGGAATGATGTTTCCTGTGGCCAGGGTTCATCATTGTCGTCGAGCAGGTGTTGGTCAGTGATGCTCAATACAACGTTGGATGTGACACCCGCTTTGGGCTCGGCGCCATTCTTGAACGCTTCGGCATCGATCTCGAGGCTGACGTTTTTGCCGAGTGGGGTTGAGGGGGCTATGTCGGCAATCCGCACAATCCGGCCCCTTGCCGGGTAGATCGCAAAATCCCTCCTGACGCCCTTGTAGACCGACGTCATCACCATGCCGCTACCGGCGCCCGTGACGTTCAGGAACTCCACGTCGCCATAAAGCACGCTCTTGCGCTCTTCTACCGGCAGGTTTGCGAGCATGTCTTTCATCAGCGTTACGGTGTGGCGCCTGCGCAGCTTGAAGTCTTGCTTGATGGCTTTGTCGAACGCATCGTTGATAACCGGAAAGTCGGGTTCTTTGGCTCTGTTACGCAGGCGATCGAAATCAACATGCTGGCCTTCCTGCAGCCATGACTCATCCAGCCTGCCGGCTTCATAGATTTCTGCGAGGCTGTAATGCCTACCGGTGATGACACCCCAGAGTTCGTTTTCCACCATGAACCTGGATTCATAATCGATGTTGGCGCCAAATTCTTCTCTTAAAACCTTTAGTGTCATGCTCCGTCGAGTGGGCGCTTCAACCGTGCTCAACCAGCTTACGCCCTCGGCGGTCGCCTTCGTCTGTGCCTGAAGTTTTACCTGGCTGTCTTTCAGCTGTTCTAACGTGTAGCTGTTCTTATCGACGTCGTTGTTGAGGGCGGCCCAATCCAGCAGTGGGTTCATCTGCGCGTAACTCTTTATCTGCGCTTCAAGTGCTGAAATGGGTTGGATGGTGTGATGATCCATGACCTGCCGGTAGGTCATGTTCGCGGTGGCGCCGGGGGCGGTCCATTCAATCCGGTTCACGGCTGCGGTAAAACCGAACCACTCAGGGGAGCCAAGTGTTACGTGCTTGGGTACCTCTTTTACCAGCAGGTGTGGCGCCGTACCCGACATCAAAAATTGCGTGGCTGCGGGTGCAAGGTTTACCGGAATGCCGTTTTTCGTGATCAGCTCCTGGGTTAACTGCTCACGAATGAAGTCGGTGCCATGCCCCGAGAATTCGGCGCCCGCGAGGTCAATGCCTGCGAGGGTCCTGTGTTGGGTGCCGGCGGTCGGGTCAAGCTCCAGCACCAGAGCGGTCAATAGCCATTGCTTGAGGCTGGTGGCGGTTGCGGCGCCCTTCATCTCGGTTTGCAGGGCTGTCCCGAACGTCAGGGCTTGAGGGGTGGAGATGAGTTGATCCAGCGCTTTCTCGGGGTCTTCACTGAGTTGCGCGACGTGTGTGCCGAGGTAGCTGAGCAGGCTGGAGTCAGGGGCGGTGCGTTTTACAAATGCGCTGACTTTGCTGCGTTGGTCGTTACTCAGAGGGATGTCGGTGGACAGGAAACCCCAATGGTTGCCAAGCGCCGGTGACTTGGAAATCGGTGTACGCAATGCCGCTATCAGGTTGTCGGACTCGGCTTTCGACGTCGGTATGTACCAACCGTTTTCAGCCAGAAAAGTCCTTGCCTCCTTAACTCCTTTGGGTTGATGAGAGGAGTCTGGGTCGACGACAAAACGCATGGAGTCCGCACGGTCGTCTTTATCTATTTCGCCGTTTTCCAGGGTGTTGAGCAACGCATAACGGTCGTTGCTATCGCCCACTGCCATTATCCGCCGGTTCAGCTCATCGGCTGCCCGTTGTAAGTTTTCAGGCGTGCGCGGCAGTTGTTGAGTGCGGCCTATGAGTTCCAGCTGTTTCGCGAACGCCGGGCTGCCGGGGTCGGTACTGATGCCGTAGAAATTGAACACCCATTGGAACGGCACGCTGTTGCCATCAGCGAGGTCGACCCTGATCGACTCTCCATTGGCAGAGAAGGGCGTTGCCGCAGCGCTCCTTTGCATCAACGCGTCGGCGTGCTCAGGGAATTTTTTTGCAGTTTCGCGGGTTCTGGCACGTTGATCAGCATCATCACGTGGCGGGAGCCAGACCGCGCCGAGCGGGCTGAAATTGTTTTTCCGGTAGAACTCTCCCATTCCGAGCGAGTTTGCGGCCTTTTTCAGGTAAGTCTTCTGAAGATCGAACAGGCTGGACGGGGTTGACTGCATCACTGCCGACGCCGCCCTGGACGGATCGGCCTTGAGTTCAAGCATGGTTCGATGCACGGCGATCGCCATTTCTGTTTCAGCGCGCGCCATAACCTCTTCGCGGGTTTCTACGCTTTGTTCGGTGAAGTCTGGATTGGCCTCGACAGCGGCCGCCAGGCGTTCCAATGGCGAGAGCGAAACGGGCGTGTTTTCCAGTTGCACAATCGTGGCCTGTTGGCGTTGGCGCACGGTTGCGGCTTCGGGGTCGCTGGAACCCGTGTCGATCAACGCCTTGAAACCGTTGTTTTGGTTTATTTCGACGACCCGGCTCAGGGTAGCGATGAGCTGGCGTTGTTGCCTGTTCTGTTGTCCCGTGTCCTGTTGGTGGGACGGCGCCTCGTTGTAAAAACTCATGACTTCATACAGAGGCGCAGAAGTGCTGCGGGGATATTTGACGAGCCCGTCGTCGCCTGTGGGCATCTGTTGGGCCGCGTCCTTAATCTCGGCCCAGGCATCGGCCCACCCGGATACATCGTTCAAGGTGAACGTGGTGTTCACACCCTTCACGGTACCCGCCAAATCACCGCTCACCGGGTTGATAGCGATGCTGGTGGGGTCCAGATCGTTCTCTTGCGCAAAGGTTGTAAAAGCGCTGCCGTTGAGCGCGCTCAGGAAGTTTTTGCGCACCAGGTTGAAGGTTGAAAACTCGGGAATGTTTTCCAGAACCACCGACGTCTCGTATTGACGGGTTTCTGGAACCAGTTTCATCAGCCCCTGGCTGACCTTCTGCGCCAGCGCCTGATCGGCTTGCTGAACCTTTTGCTGCATCGTGGAAGGCGTAAACCGTTCAACGATGCTTGTCAGCGCTTGGGAGGGCAAACCCACAATGCGTTGGATGGCCTCCCGTTGTCGCTGCTTGATAGGCGCGTCGATTGGGTTGGCGCTGCTTAACGCCTTGAAGCGCCCATCGCTCAACAGTTGCGCGGCGGTGGACAGGGTGTCGTTGCTATTGATGTCGCCCAGTTGCAAACCATAGAAATGCGCGATGGCGCTGGCCGGCGCTTGCTCTCGACCATAGAACCGGAGTTCTTTGGGCGGCGCTCCCGTGAGCTTCTTTACAGCGGCTAAAACGGCCGCTGAGGCGGCGGACCATTCGGGGTCATCGTGCGAGAAGCTGCTGACGAGGGCGCCGTGTTCTTTTTCACGCAAATCGCCGTTGGCGCCAATGATCAGGTTTGACGTTTCGATCAACTTGGCTTCGGCAAACGATTTGAAAGGCTCCGATTCCAACGCATCGGCCAGCTCCGACCAGCGCTGGCCAAACGCAGAGTGTGGCGGCACGCCAACGTTCTCTTGCGCATCGCTGGAGCGCCCGGTTTCGCTGGCGAGCCGTTGGCGGATCAAACTGTTGCCAACACCCACGGCAAGTTCGCTGTCCCCCCGTTCAACCAGGGCCTCGGCAAACCGACGGACTGCCGCATCGCGTGGCGCGGCGGCCAGCTCCGTATTCTGCAAGTCCCGGCGCGAGCGTGACAGCACAGGGCGAACGTACGATTGGCTCGCCGGCGTGCTTTCGAGAGGTTCTGGATTCGGCTGGGCGTTGGCTGTTTGCGGCGTACGGTTGCTTGTCTCGGCGGCGCGCGTGAGCGCGGCGTGAAGGGGGGACGGTCGAACGTTGATCATGGAGTTGCCCTTTGCCAGTCAGTCAGAAAAAGCATCGGTCAACGTCGGACTGCCCACGTGTGATGCTTGCTTTGAGTGACAGAGGGCTCGATCAGGTTCCTTTGGCCAGGTAAGAAACGCAGCCGTCTTACGCGTATTTTTCGCCAATATGTTTCGCTGGCCCGCTCAAGCCAGGTTTTGTTCCGTCAGCCGCTGCACCGCCAGGCGCCGGTGGGCAGGTTTTCAGGCGTTGTATTCAGGGTATTCAAGGCAAGTCAGATGCGCACAGAATCTGCGTTGGAGCGCGGTCAATGTGGGAGCTGGCTTGCCTGCGATGGAATCACCTCGGCGTCACTGAAACACCGAGTTGTTTGTAGCGCAGGCAAGCTCCCACAAAAGCCCAGTTCCTGTATTTATTGCGCTGTCAATCGTCGGCGAAGTCGAATACATCTCGGATCTGCGCGGTGTTGAACACGCCTTTGCCCGTGCCTTCAATCAACTTGAATGTGCCGTCCGGGTTGATATTAACCCCTAGCGAGCTGGCGATCGTGGTCTCTACACCAGCTTTTCTGAGGAGGGCCAGCAGCGGTTTTTTCCCCTGGTATTCTTGCCCCAACACGACCCCCATGCCTGTCGCAGATTGTGAGTCAATACCGCCTACGAATATCACCTTGCCGCCACCGGCCAGTGAGTCATTCAAAGTTTGGATTAGCTGATAAGAGTCTTTATCGAATAAACCAAACTCCAGATTGCTGCCGGTCAGGTGCATCAGTGTACGTTTCTGATAAACCCCGTCCTTCAGGTCAGTCAGCACCGCCAGTGCGGAGCAGTCTGTAAGGCTGCGAGTCGACAGCACTGAGTGCGCGTCTTCAGCGGTGTGCGAGTAACCCATCAATACTTCAACTGGCTTTACAGGCGCAGGCTTGATCTTCGGTGCTCCAAAGGTACGCGGTTGATAATCGACTTTGGTTCTATAGATCACCGGCTTTTCATCACTGCCGATATTGAGCTCGATCTCCGTGCCGGTATCTTTGAAGATATTGAACTTGATATCCCGGCCAGCAAGCTTGCGGTTCAGTTCTGCTTCAGCCAAGCGGTGGATCTCACGGTCGCTGAGGTTTGCGTAGTTTTTGCGGTAACGTGCCAAGGCGTCTTCGTAGAGTTTGAATGGGTCTTCATCGCCAACGCCCAGGTAGTCTGTAATGATTTCCTGCTCAAAACCCTTCACGCGCGCACCTGTGAGCGCACTGAGTTTCGCCGCGAGAGACTGTTTACCGCCGTTGCCGGAGTAGCAGGCTAATAACCGCACATCGCTATAGTCTCGGATGTCTATGCCGCGCGCCAACAATTCCCGGTCAATGTCTTCTGCCTCGTAATGCTTGCCATCTTCTCCAAAGATGTGTGCCGCTTGCTCACCTATGGGTTTCTCACCGTGGCCCATGATATTGAGGCGTTGCTTGCCGTTGTAGGTGTCCAGAAAGACTTGAATGTCGCCGGCAAGCGGTTTGATATCCGCCGGACCTCCCAGTGCAATGCGGTTATTGGACGCTGGAGTGGGCGTTGCCACCTCTTCCACCAACAGGCTGCCGCCGGTTGCCGGCCTTGGTGAAAGGGTTGTGGAGGGTTCAGGTAATGACCGCGCCTTGAAATGGATCAACAACGTCGCAAGGTTGACCAACAGATCTGTCAGCGCCGCCTCTTTGCCTGTCGAACGCTCATCGTCCAGAACCTCCAGGTCGTGGATGATGCCCTCAGCCTGCAGCAGCAAGCCGAGCACGGCGCCAGGGCCGCGCAGCACTGGCAGCAGCGCATTGAGTAGCAGCAAACCCCCCGTCTTGAGGGACGCCCAGCGGCTTTGCGCATCGGATGTCGATTGTTGGTCGGCCAGGGTAATCAAGCTGTTCGCGTTGGCTTCGTACAGGTATTCCATCAGTTTGCCCTCCTGCAGTGTTTGCTGCAGGCGGGAGTCCACGGCCAAGGGAACTGTCTCGTTGAGGGTGACGGACCCCAGGTTGAGCCCGAATATCACCAGGTTAGGGTGTTTAAAACCGTTACCGCTGTAGAACTTTCGCGTACTTTCGTCAGGTAACCAGGCCAGGGTATCGTTTTGCAGCTTGCCTGACGTCTGGATGGCTTCCAGCAGAGCCTCGCGAGTAGGAAATTGCAGAAGCGGGGCATCGGGAATCAGCGGACGATACAAAATATGCGGGCCGGTTGTGCTGTCTTTGGGTTCGATCAGGTAAGCGCCTTCAACCACATCGGTTTTGCCAGTGGGCTTATTATCGAAAGCCAATGGCCGTATGACGATTTCTTTCCCGTCTACGCTCTTGGGGCCTGGCCCCGGCTTGAGTATTTCCTGGATATACCGGAACCCTGTGTTGTTGAAACCGGCTTTTCCCTTGATGCCAAGTTCCAGCGCTTTGAGCTGCAGCTCGATGGGCACTTGCTGGACAAACAGTGATCGGCGTTCGGCCATTTTGGCCGGGTCGTCGAGTAGTTTTTCCTTGAGTAATGCGGGGTAGGTTTTGCCGATATCAAGGTCGCTCACCAGTTGCTTGAGCACGCCCTCTTTCTCAAGTGCTGGCACCCGGACTTTGACTTCTGCGCCGTTCTCATCGTTGAACCCTGACTTGAAAAAAACTTCGATCTGACCATTAGGCAGCCCCGACAGGTTATTGAGTAGCATGTCAGTCAGGCTCATGGTTTGGCGATCGATAAAGCCGGAGCCCAGCGTCCCGTAAGGTACTTTGAAGACCACCTCCAGGTTCTCGGCGGCGTACTGCGTCAGCTTTTTATTGTCGGGCAACAGGTCGAACTGCTGTTGCGCAAACGTACGGATGTCTTTGATGTCGCTGTTGTACGCACGGCCCTTGTTACGTTGTATGAAACTTGCCAGCCCCTGGCTGAGCTCATGCATCACAAAACGTTCGGCTTCGCCGGCATTACTCATCCAGTCGGGCAGCTTGATTGTTACTGGCGTCGGGTTCTCTGCGCCAATCGATGGTGGCGGGTTGAACAGGCTGTCGCCTTGATGCTGTTTGATGAGGGTTTGGGCCTGGGTGTCGAACATATTAGCGGTGAGTTCCTGCCGGATATGTCCTGACTTTTTGACGTCATCCCAGGAGTCATAAGCGCTGACTTTTCCACTGGGCTCCACTACCAAGAGGATGTTGCGGTTTGATTGCGCCAGGTATCGATGAATCAACATGTTCGGCGTAGCATCGCCCAAGGAGTAGACGGTAACACCCGATGAATTAGGATCGAGTGGCGCGGGCCGCGTCGATCCTTCGGGATGCCTCACGACACTGTCCACGGTTTTACGTTGCTCGTCATCCAAACCGGGTTGTTTCAGGCTGGCCAGTTGCAGGTTGCTGCGCAGCATATGGCTGATCAACGCAAGACGGCTGTCGCTGAAGACGCTGTCGGCACTGGTCGGACTGCTGAACGCCGGTTTGCTCCAATAGTCTCGCGAATCAGCCTCGTAATCTGTGTTCAGACGCAACGGCAACGCACCTATGACACCGCTTAGCGCTGACAGATCGAGAGCGAATGGGGTGTCGGCAGCGTTGCCCGTGCGGGCCAATAAATCAGGGCGCGTGTCAAAAGCCCTGTCGGTGCCGGTGAAATTCGGGGCCTCACTGCCGGCCAGGTAGCCCAGGGCAAGCGCCATCAATTGTGTTCGCTTAACGCCTCCAGGGTTGTCCGGGTCGGGTGTTTCAATGGCGATCTGGTTAACGTCGACGTCCAGTGAAGGGGCGGCCTGCTTTATCCGCTCGCTGAGCAATCGTGCGACCACCGAGTACACGTTGGGCTCACCGGCAAACTGACGGCGTGCGATAGCGGCCATCGGGTCGAGGACAGGGCGGGTCTTTTCAATCGGCGGTGCAGCCGCTTCAGGTTCAGTTGTGCTTGGGTGCGCGAGCGTCTGGATAGCGGCGCGTTGCCGTTGCTGGACCGCGCGGGAACGTTTGTCTGTTGGCGGGGTGTCTTTGCTCAATGCGCGAAAGCCGTTGCGAGTGAGTGTTGAGGTGTGTGTGAGCACGCCCACCAAGGTGTCGTCATTGCCCGGCTCGGCGTAAAACCGGGTTATCCAGGCGAGGCTGATCTGCGCGTCTTTGCCTGGCGGCACCTTTGTGTTGCGCAGGGCTTGCCCCAGGGTTGAGTGTTCAGGTATCTCAGACATTGCAAAACCGGTGCGCGGGCCTTTGCCGTAACGAGCCATTTCGGGCCTGAGGCTTAACAAGGCACTGCTGCACATTCTGGCCAGTTCCCGATCAGCGTCCTCAACCAATTGCGTGGGCTTGCGTTGCGAAGGGGAGAGAAGCGAGGGGTTCAATGCGATTTCCCCGGCAAAATTTTCTATCGCTTCCCGTTGTTGTTCTCGGATGTGCGAATAAGCCGGACGGTTGAACTCGGGTGCCTTGGAGTCAGGCTCACGCAACGCATTGAAAGAGTGGTGGTCTTGCTGTTCGGTGATCAAGCGGAGGATGTCCGCTTGTATGTCGCCTGGGCGTACGCCGTAGAAGGTGCCTATTACCTCGGCAGTGGCACGGCTTGCGCCGGTATATTCGAGCGGGCCAAGCCGCGAGGAGAACGCATGCGCGGCGGCGCTAACCGCTGCAGTGGCTTGTTCATAGCCCGTATCGTAGATGCTGAATGTGGCACGCTTGCCGTTTGCAACACAATCCATAGCCCATCCTGACTGAGTGTTCAGTTTGAGGGTTGACGTATCAATCTTGTGTTTACTGGCGAAACTTGCAAAAGGTTCGCTTTGAATCGCATGGGTGAGCTGAGCCCAGGCTCTACCGAACGTTGAGCCGCAAGGAATATCGGAAATAACCGGGCTTTGCAGCCGGGACTCTCTTCCGGCAGGATCGGCAATGAGCTGTTCCATCAATGCGGCGCTATGCAGGGAGGAGAGGGCAGCATCGCCTGCTCTGATGAGTGCCGTTGCGGCTTTTTTGGTCTCCAGATCCACCACTGTGCTGCTACGTTTAGTCCGTACATGATCAGTAGAGGCTATTTCGGATTTAGCTTGAAGGCCGTATGCAGACGGGGCGAGCGGGCTCCAGCGTAATGGCTTGATTCTCATGAGAACGTTTTCCTAAGGCGTGCGACAGCTGACGTGTCCGCAGTCGTTATCGAGTGCGAAGATCGCAGATAAGCCTCGTGGAAACTTATCTTTTAACCGTAGGACTATTGGTCGTGAGGGGGGCAGGCGTTCACTTCAAACTATTGCAGCGTGTTAGTCGCGCCAGTTTATGTGTGCGCCAGGCCGCTGTGCATGAGTGGGCATGGCGGGCGTACACCTAGGCCAAATTCTGCTCGGTCAAACGCTGTACCGCCAGGCGGCGATAATGTGAGGGGGTCATGCCCTTGAGCTGCTGGAAGCGTCGGTTGAAGTTGGAGATGTTGTTAAAGCCTGACTCGAAACACACATCTGTCACCGCCTTATCGCCGTCGGCCAGCAACTCGCACGACTTGCTGATCCGCAGCCGATTAACAAACTCGATAAACGTACGCCCGGTCGCCTGCTTGAATACCCGCGAAAAGTAGGTAGGTTTCATCCCCAAATACTCCGCCACTTCCTCTAGCGACAACTCCCGCGCGTAATGCGCAAAGATGTAATCCACCGCCCGGTTAGTCCGATCAATACTGTGTTCATCCGCCAGCTGCGGTGTGGTCACGCCCGACAGCAATTGATAGTCCTCACACGCACTGAGCACTTCCAGCAAAATAAAGAAGTGCCCCAGCCGCGCCATGCCCTGGGCGTCCTCAATGCGTTGCATCAAGGTCATCGCCTGAGCAATCGTGCGTTTGCAGCGAAACTCGATCCCGTACTGCGCCCGCTCCAGCAACGGCGCCAGTGTCTTGAGTTCAGTAAAAATCTGGCTGCCGCCCTCGAACAACTCATCGGTGAAGTTCACCAACATGTCGCGCTTGGGCACCACCTCGTCTTCCTCCACCTGGCTGATCCAGTTGTGGGGCAGGTTGGGGCCGGTGAGGAACAGGCTTTCCGGGTAGAAGTTGCCGATGTAGTCGCCGATAAACACCTTGCCGGAGCTGGCAACGATCAGGTGCAGCTCGTATTCCTTGTGGAAATGCCAGCGCACCAAAGGGCAGGGGAAGCCGTGCTGACGATAGATGATGGACAGGCCGTTATGGTCGTCCATCAGCTCGTAGGAAGGGTCGGTGATTCGCGTTGCTCGGGTCATGCTGCCGTCGCTTTATTGTGGTTGCTGCAAGGGATAATGCCCCCTTGCGCGCAACCTCGCCAGCGGCGGTGTTTAAACCACGCGGTTTTTTGCCTCGATCCACTGCGACATGTACTGCGTACTTTTATGCGCATGGTGGCGCAACATGCCGCCGGTGAAGTTGCGGCGGCGATGGGCATCCAGGTCGCTGCGGCAACGTTCCAGGCAGTCCACCAGCGCAGGGCCGTGAATGGCGTAAGCGTAGCGACGGGCGAGCAACTGGCGGCCGTCTTCCTGGGCCTGGGTCCAGCGCTCGCGGTCCAGATACAGCGCCACGGCAGCGGCAGCCAGGGCGGCGGCGGAATTTTCGATCACGCCCGGCCATGGCTGCTTATCGCCCATGGCCTCGGCGCCGATGGGCGTGGTGATGTTCGGCGTGCCACACAGCATCGCATCCGCCAGTTTGCCCTTGATCCCGGCGCCAAAGCGCAGGGGCGCCAGGCAGATACGCGCGGCCGACATCACTTGCAGCGCGTCTTCGGCCCAGTTCATCACGTGAAAACCTTGCGCGGCATTGTGCAGCGCGGTGGCCTTGGGTGGGGTGTAGGAACCGTAGATATGCAGCTGCGCCCCCGGCAATTGCTGGCGGATCAACGGCCACAGGCTGTTCTTCATCCACAGCACCGCGTCCCAGTTTGGCGCATGACGGAAATTGCCGATGCTCAGGAAATGCGCGCGGTCTTCATACCGTGTGAACGGCTCGCCTGGCGGCGCGAGCATCAACGGGCACCAATGGAGCAGGGCAGCCGGCACGTGGAACTGCTCGGTGAGCAGGCGCATTTCCACGTCGGAAATCATCAGGCTGATATCACAGCGGTAAATCGCCGCAATCTCTCGCTTGGCCAGGTCAGTGTCGGCCATCAGCAGGAATTCTTCTTCAAGCGCCGGGTTAAACAGCGCGGTGAAGTCGTCGCTGTCAGGATGAGCCTTGAGGTGGTCCTTGAAACGCTGGTGACGTGCGTCGCGCAGGCTTTGCAGGTCGGAGGTTTCCAGCACGCGCAGGGCATTGGGGCAGCATTTTTCTACACGCCAGCCGAACTGTTCTTCCATCATGAAACGGTCGAACAACACGATATCCGGGGCCAGTTCCCGGATAAAGTCATCGAAACTGCTGCTATTGAGCTCGATTGCGCATTCAGCGATCCCCAGTGCCGCCAAGTCTGCCTTGTGCTCGCCGACGGTGGCCGGGCTGCTGAAGGTGATGTGCCAGCCCTGGTCCAGAAAACTTTGCAATATCTGCATCATGTGCCCGCCAGCCGCGGAGGAGCGGGGCTCCGGCCAGACGTAACCGATGACCAGGACTTGGGTGGCGGGCTGATTCATCAACGGCGGTTTCCTCGAGCGGGGGCGAAAAGCGCGCAATTAAACCATAGCCGCTCTGAATAGGCCGCTGGCATGACAATTTGCGCGCGAGGATAGGTAGCCACGGCAGTTTGTGGTTAACTTCGGCCTCTCGAATTCGTTTCAATAAACCCAGCATAAGGATTCTGTTCATGGCTCAAGTTACCCTCCGTGGCAACCCAATCAAGGTTGAAGGCGAGCTGCCGCAAACCGGTACCCAGGCTCCAGACTTCACCTTGACCGCCGGCGATCTGTCGGACGCAACCCTGGCCACTTTCGCCGGCAAGCGCAAAGTGCTGAACATCTTCCCAAGCGTTGACACCCCAACCTGCGCCACCTCGGTGCGCAAGTTCAACGCCCAGGCCAACGAGCTGAACAATGCGGTGGTGCTGTGCATCTCCAGCGACCTGCCGTTTGCCCAGGCACGCTTCTGCGGCGCCGAAGGCCTGGAAAACGTGAAAAGCCTGTCGGATTTCCGCGACCCGGGTTTCGCTGTTGACTACGGCGTGTCGATCACCGAAGGCCCGCTGCGTGCCCTGACCGCCCGTGCCGTTGTGGTACTGGACGAGAACAACCACGTGTTGCACAGCGAACTGGTCAGCGAAATCGGCCAAGAGCCTAACTACGAAGCAGCCCTGGCTGTTTTGAAGTAACTGTTTCAACGCATTACTGTCGTTTGGCAGTAACACGTGTGATGCATGATTGCGGCCTGGCCTAGTCCAGGCCGTTTTTATTGGTTGCTCAAACGCTTAGCGAAATAGCGAGCGGACTTAGGTCAGAAGTTAAAAGTTGTAAGCCCAAGGTAAATTGCCGGTAAAGGCGCTTTTCTTAATGCGCCCCAGTGCTTATCTTTCAGCCTCCCAAAGAAGAAGCTCTCGCGCCCAATGGTTGATCACTCCATGCAATCCTCCCCCCGTAATTCCCGTCGCTGGCTGTTTGGCCTGCTGGTACTGCTGGTTATCGCCGGCTTGTGCTGGAAATTCTGGCCTGGCACCCACAAGGATGCTGACGCGAAGAAACCCGCCGGGCAGCATGCCAGCAAGTCGGGGATGACGCGCCCGGGCTTCGGAGGGGCCACCGGCCCGATCCCGGTGCGTGTAGCGCCGACGGTGTTGGGTGAGTTCCCGGTGTACTACAAGGCGTTGGGCACGGTTACGGCACTCAACACTATTAATGTGCGCAGCCGGGTGGGCGGCGAGCTGGTGAAGATTGCCTTTGAAGAGGGGCAGATGGTCAAGGCCGGCGACCTGCTGGCAGAAATTGACCCGCGCAGCTACCAGAACGCCTTGCTCCAGGCCCAGGGCACGCTGTTGCAAAACCAGGCCCAGTTGAAAAACGCCCAGGTTGACGTGCAGCGTTATCGCGGCCTGTATGCCCAGGACAGTATCGCCAAGCAAACCCTGGACACCGCCGAAGCGCTGGTCCTGCAATACCAGGGCACCGTCAAGACCAACCAGGGCGCGGTGGATGACGCCAAGCTCAACCTCGAATTTACCAAGATCCGCGCGCCCATCGGCGGCCGTGTCGGCTTGCGTCAGGTCGACGTGGGCAACCTGGTGGCCGCCAATGACACCACGTTCCTTGCGGTGATCACTCAGACCCAGCCAATCAGCGTGGTCTTCACCCTGCCGGAAAACACCCTGGACACCGTCCTCAGCCGTTACCACGCCGGCAACAAATTGCCCGTGGAAGCCTGGGACCGTGGCGACGTGAAAAAGCAGGCGGTCGGTGTGCTGCAAAGCCTCGACAACCAGATCGACGTCACCACCGGCACCCTGAAATTCAAGGGCCGCTTCGATAACAAGGACCAGGCGCTGTTTCCCAACCAGTTCGTCAATGTGCACCTGCTCGCCGACACCCTGCACAACGTCGTGCTGGCGCCGTCCGCCGCTATCCAGTACGGCAACAACGGCACCTTCGTCTACAAGCTCGATGGCGACAAAAAGGTCAAGGTGCAGCCGCTGGTAGTAGGTGACACCGATGGCGACAACACGGTGATCAAGGAAGGCCTGGTTGCCGGCGACCGCGTGGTATTGGAAGGCACCGACCGCCTGAAAGACGGCAGCGAAATTGAAGTGGTGAACGACAGCAGCGCAGTACCGACCACCCCGACCGGACACTTGCAAGGCAAGCCTGCATCGAAAGGGGAGACCGGCGCTGACGCCGGCAAGGCGCAAAAGGTCGGTTCATGAACCTGTCGCGACTGTTTATCCTTCGCCCGGTTGCCACCACGCTGAGCATGCTGGCCATTGTTCTGGCCGGTATCATTTCTTACCGCCTGTTGCCGGTTTCGGCCTTGCCACAGGTGGATTACCCGACTATCCGGGTGATGACGCTGTATCCCGGCGCCAGCCCGGACGTGATGACCAGTGCGGTCACCGCGCCGCTGGAGCGCCAGTTCGGGCAAATGCCCGGCCTTACGCAAATGGCCTCCACCAGCTCCGGCGGCGCATCGGTATTGACCCTGCGTTTCAACCTCGACATCAACATGGATGTCGCCGAGCAACAGGTGCAGGCCGCGATCAACGCCGCCACCAACCTGCTGCCCAAGGATTTGCCGGCGCCGCCGGTGTACAACAAGGTCAACCCGGCGGATACCCCGGTGCTGACCCTGGCGATTACCTCCAAGACCATGCTGCTGCCCAAGCTGAACGACTTGGTCGACACGCGCATGGCGCAAAAAATTGCGCAGATCAGCGGCGTCGGCATGGTCAGCATCGCCGGCGGCCAGCGCCAGGCCGTGCGCATCAAGGTCAACCCCGAGGCTCTGGCGGCGAACAGCTTGAACCTGTCCGACGTGCGCACCTTGATCGCCGCGTCCAACGTCAACCAGCCCAAGGGCAACTTCGACGGCCCGACCCGCGTGTCGATGCTCGACGCCAACGACCAGTTGGTCTCGCCCGAGCAATACGCCGAGCTGATCCTGGCCTATAAAAACGGCGCGCCGTTGCGCCTTAAAGACGTCGCTCAAATTGTCGATGGCGCCGAAAACGAGCGCCTCGCCGCCTGGGCCAATGAAAACCAGGCCGTGCTGCTGAATATCCAGCGCCAGCCGGGCGCCAACGTGATTGAGGTGGTCGACCGCATCAAGGCCTTGCTGCCGAGCATCACCGATAACCTGCCGGCCGGCCTCGACGTGACCGTGCTTACCGACCGCACCCAGACCATCCGCGCCTCGGTCACCGATGTGCAACACGAATTGCTTATCGCCATTGCCCTGGTGGTGATGGTGACTTTCCTGTTCCTGCGCCGTTTCAGCGCCACGATTATTCCGTCTATCGCCGTGCCGTTGTCGCTGATTGGCACCTTTGGCGTGATGTACCTGGCCGGTTTCTCCGTGAATAACCTCACGCTGATGGCCCTGACCATCGCCACTGGCTTTGTGGTGGACGATGCCATCGTGATGCTGGAGAACATCTCGCGTTATATCGAGGAGGGCGAAACGCCGATGGTGGCGGCGCTCAAGGGCGCCAAGCAAATCGGCTTTACCCTGATTTCCCTGACCGTGTCGCTGATTGCGGTGCTGATCCCGCTGTTGTTCATGGCGGACGTGGTGGGGCGCTTGTTCCGCGAATTTGCGATTACCCTGGCGGTGGCAATTCTGATTTCCCTGGTGGTGTCCCTGACCCTGACGCCGATGATGTGCGCGCGTTTGCTCAAGCGCGAGCCGAAACCGGAAGAACAAGGCCGTTTCTACAAGGCCAGCGGTGCCTGGATTGATTGGCTGATCGAAGCCTACGGTCGCAAGTTGCAGTGGGTACTCAAGCATCAGCCGCTGACGTTGCTGGTGGCCATCGCCACCCTCGGCCTGACCGTGGTGCTGTATCTGGTGGTGCCCAAGGGCTTCTTCCCGGTGCAGGACACCGGTGTTATTCAGGGTATTTCCGAGGCGCCGCAGTCGATTTCCTTTGCGGCCATGAGCCAGCGCCAGCAGGAGTTGGCCAAGGTCATCCTCGCCGACCCGGCGGTGGAAAGCCTGTCGTCCTACATTGGTGTGGACGGTGATAACGCGACCCTCAACAGCGGCCGTTTTCTGATCAACCTCAAGCCCCACGGCCAGCGCGACTTGAGCGCAGCGCAAATCATCACCCGCTTGCAGCCGGAAATCGACAAGCTGGTGGGCATTCGCCTGTTCATGCAGCCGGTGCAAGACCTGACCATCGAAGACCGCGTCAGCCGCACGCAGTACCAGTTCAGCATGTCGTCGCCCGACGCCGAGCTGTTGGCGCTGTGGAGTGACAAGCTGGTGCACGCCCTGAGCCAGTTGCCGGAACTTACCGACGTCGCCAGCGACCTGCAGGACAAAGGCCTGCAGGTGTACTTGGTGATCGACCGCGATGCGGCCTCGCGCCTGGGCGTCAGCGTGTCGAACATCACCGATGCGCTGTACGACGCCTTCGGCCAGCGGCAGATTTCCACGATTTATACCCAAGCCAGCCAGTACCGCGTGGTATTGCAGGCCCAATCCGGTGAAACCCTCGGCCCGGCCGCGCTGAACCAGATTTATGTGAAAACCACCGACGGCGGCCAGGTGCGGCTGTCGAGCCTGGCCCGTGTGGAGCAACGTCAGGCGCAGTTGGCGATTGCGCACATCGGCCAGTTCCCGGCGGTGATGATGTCGTTCAACCTGGCCCCCGGCGTGGCGCTGGGCAAGGGCGTGGAGCTGATCAACCAGACCCAGAAAGACATCGGCATGCCGGTTGGCGTGCAAACCCAGTTCCAGGGCGCGGCGCAGGCATTTGAGGCGTCGTTGTCGAGCACCTTGCTGCTGATTCTGGCGGCGGTGGTCACCATGTACATCGTGCTGGGTGTGCTGTACGAGAGCTACATTCACCCGATCACCATTCTCTCGACCTTGCCGTCGGCGGCGGTGGGGGCCTTGCTGGCGTTGCTGCTCAGCGGCAATGACCTGGGCATGATCGCGATCATCGGCATTATCCTGCTGATCGGTATCGTGAAAAAGAACGCGATCATGATGATCGACTTCGCCCTCGACGCCGAACGTAATCAGGGCCTCGACCCGCAGACGGCGATTTACCAGGCGGCGCTGTTGCGCTTCCGGCCGATCCTGATGACCACGCTGGCCGCGCTGTTCGGTGCGGTGCCGTTGATGCTGGCCAGCGGTTCCGGCGCTGAATTGCGTCAGCCACTGGGCCTGGTGATGGTCGGCGGTTTGCTGGTGAGCCAGGTATTGACCCTGTTCACCACGCCGGTGATCTACCTGTACTTCGATCGCCTGGGCCGTCGCTGGCGCAAAGAGCCGCAAAGCCTGGAGTCGGTTGAGTCATGAACCTGTCCGGACCTTTTATTCGCCGGCCGGTAGCGACCATGCTGCTGAGCCTGGCGATCATGTTGCTCGGCGGCGTCAGCTTCAACTTGCTGCCAGTGTCGCCGTTGCCGCAGATCGACTTCCCGGTGATCGTGGTGTCGGCCAGCCTGGCGGGCGCCAGCCCCGAGGTGATGGCGTCTACCGTGGCCACGCCGCTGGAGCGTTCGTTCGGCGCGATTGCCGGCATTACCACCATGAGCAGTTCGTCGAGTCAGGGTTCGACCCGCGTGATTCTGGCGTTCGATTCCGACCGGGATATCAACGGCGCGGCGCGGGAAGTGCAGGCGGCGATCAATGCCTCGCGCAACCTGCTGCCGAGCGGCATGCGCAGCATGCCCACCTACAAAAAGATCAACCCCTCCCAGGCGCCGATCATGGTGCTGTCGCTGACCTCCGACGTGTTGCAGAAGGGCGAGCTGTACGACCTGGCGTCCACCATCCTCTCGCAAAGCCTGTCCCAGGTGCCGGGCGTGGGCGAAGTGCAGATCGGCGGCAGCTCCTTGCCGGCGGTGCGTATCGAGCTGGAGCCCAAGGCCCTCGACCAGTACGGCGTAGCCCTGGACGATGTGCGCAACACCATCGCCAACGCCAACCAGCGGCGACCCAAAGGCTCACTGGAGGATGCCGAGCGCAATTGGCAGATCCAGGCCAATGACCAACTGGAAAAGGCCAAGGATTACGAGCCGCTGCTGATTCGCTACCAGAACGGCGCAGCCCTGCGCTTGGGTGATGTGGCGAAGATCAGCGACGGTGTGGAAGACCGCTACAACAGTGGCTTCTTCAACAATGACTCCGCCGTATTGCTGGTGATCAACCGCCAGTCCGGTGCCAACATTATCGAGACGGTGCGCCAGATCAAGGCGCAATTGCCGGCGTTGCAGGCGGTGCTGCCCTCCAGCGTCAAGCTCAACCTGGCGATGGACCGCTCGCCGGTGATCACCGCGACCTTGCATGAAGCCGAGATGACCCTGCTGATTGCCGTGGCCCTGGTGGTGCTGGTGGTGTACCTGTTCCTGGGTAATTTCCGCGCCTCGTTGATCCCGACGCTGGCGGTGCCGGTGTCGCTGGTCGGCACCTTTGCGGTGATGTACCTGTTCGGTTTTTCGTTGAACAACTTCTCGCTGATGGCACTAATCCTCGCCACCGGTTTGGTGGTGGACGACGCCATTGTGGTGCTGGAGAACATTTCCCGGCATATCGATGACGGCGTGCCGCCGATGAAGGCCGCGTACCTGGGCGCCGAGGAAGTCGGTTTTACCTTGCTGTCGATGAACGTGTCGCTGGTGGCGGTGTTCCTATCCATTTTGTTTATGGGCGGCATTGTTACCAGCCTGTTCCGCGAGTTTTCCATCACCTTGTCGGCGGCGATCATTGTTTCGTTGATTGTGTCGCTGACCTTGACCCCGATGCTGTGCGCGCGCTGGCTCAAGCCGCACATCAAGGGCCAGATGACCGGTTTGCAGCGCTGGAGCCAAAAGGTCAACGACCGCATGGTCGCCATCTACGCCACCAGCCTCGACTGGGTGCTGCGTCACCGTCGGCTGACCTTGCTCAGCCTGTTCGTGACCGTCGGCGTGAACGTTGCGTTGTACGTGGTGGTGCCGAAAACCTTTATGCCGCAGCAGGACACCGGCCAGTTGATCGGCTTTGTGCGCGGCGACGACGGGCTGTCGTTCAATGTGATGCAGCCGAAGATGGAGACCTTCCGCGAGGCCGTGCTCAAAGACCCGGCGGTGCTTAGCGTGGCCGGTTTTATCGGCGGCAACAACGGCACCAACAACGCGGTGATGCTGGTGCGCCTCAAGCCTATCGCCGAGCGCAAAATCTCGGCGCAGGCGGTGATCGAGCGCCTGCGCAAAGACGTGCCGCTGGTGCCGGGCGGCCGTTTGTTCCTGATGGCCGACCAGGACCTGCAATTCGGCGGCAGCCGTGACCAGACCAGCGCGCAGTATTCCTACATCCTGCAAAGTGGCGATTTGAGCGCGTTGCGTCTGTGGTATCCGAAAGTGGTCGCCGCCTTGCGCGAACTGCCGGAGCTGACCGCCATCGACGCACGCGAAGGCCGTGGCGCAGCGCAGGTGACGCTGGTGGTGGATCGCGATCAGGCCAAGCGCCTGGGCATCGACATGAGCATGGTCACGGCGGTGTTGAACAACGCCTACAGCCAGCGGCAGATTTCCACCATCTACGACAGCCTCAACCAGTATCAGGTGGTGATGGAGGTCAATCCGAAATACGCCCAGGACCCGATTACCCTGAACCAGATGCAGGTGATCACCTCCACCGGCGCGCGGGTGCCGTTGTCGACCATTGCCCACTATGAGAACAGCCTGGCGGACGACCGCGTCAGCCACGAAGGCCAGTTCGCCTCGGAAAACATCGCCTTCGACATGGCGCCGGGAGTGACGGTGGAGCAGGGCACGGCCGCCATCGAGCGGGCGATTGCCAAGGTCGGTTTGCCGGAAGACGTGATCGCCAAGATGGCCGGCACCGCCGATGCATTCGCCGCGACCCAGAAGGGCCAACCGTTCATGATCCTCGGCGCGTTGGTGGCGGTGTACCTGGTGCTGGGCATCTTGTATGAAAGCTATATTCACCCGCTGACCATCCTGTCGACCTTGCCTTCGGCGGGTGTCGGCGCGTTGCTGTCGATCTACCTGTTGGGCGGTGAATTCAGCCTGATTTCCCTGTTGGGGCTGTTCCTGCTGATCGGCGTGGTGAAGAAAAACGCGATCCTGATGATCGACCTGGCGCTGCAACTGGAACGGCATGGCGGCATGAGCCCGCTGGAATCGATCCGCAGCGCATGCCTGTTGCGCTTGCGCCCGATCCTGATGACCACGCTTGCCGCCATCCTTGGCGCCTTGCCCTTGCTGCTCGGCGCCGGCGACGGTGCGGAAATGCGCAAGCCGCTGGGCCTGACGATCATCGGCGGCCTGGTGTTCAGCCAGATCCTGACCCTTTACACCACCCCGGTGGTTTACCTTTATCTCGACCGCGCGCGCCACCGCTTCAACGCCTGGCGCGGCGTGCGTACCGATGCTGCCCTGGACACTTCGCTATGACTGACTCAACAAACGCCAATGCAAGCTCCATGTGGCGAGGGAGCAAGCGTCCTCGCCACAGTTCGGGTTTCAGTCAGGGGGTGAGGGCGGTAACCATGGTGCTGTGCGGCGCACTGCTCGGCGCCTGCGCCATCGGCCCGGATTACAAGCGCCCGGAGGTCGTCGAACCTGCGCAGTTCAAGGAAGCCCAGGGCTGGACGCAGGCGAAACCGAGCGACTCCCTGGCCCGTGGCGCCTGGTGGGAGCTGTATGGCGATCGTCAACTCAATGACTTGGTGACGCGCCTCAACACCGCCAACCAGACCGTGGCCCAGGCCGAGGCGCGTTTTCGCCAGGCCCAGTCCCAGGTACGCAGTGCCCGGGGAGCGTTTTTCCCCACGCTTGACTTGAGCGTCGGGAAAACCCGCGCCAGCCAGGGCACCGGCAGCAGCAGCGCGAGCCTCAGCAGTTCCAGCAGTGGTATCCGCGACACCCTTAACGCGCAGTTGGGCGTGAGTTGGGAAGCGGATGTGTGGGGCAAGTTGCGCCGGGGCCTGGAAGCCAATGAAGCCACGGCCGAAGCCAGTTCGGCGGATTTGGCGGCGATGCGTTTGAGTCAGCAATCGGAATTGGTGCAGGACTATTTGCAACTGCGCGTCATGGACGAACAGACGCGTCTGCTGCAGGCCACGCTCGACACCTATAAACGTTCGCTGCAAATGACCGAAAACCAGTACCGGGCAGGTGTTTCCGGGAAAGACGCGATTGCCCAAGCGCAGACTCAGTTCAAGACAACCCAGGCGAGCCTGATTGATTTGATCTGGCAGCGTGCACAGCTGGAGAACGCCATCGCCGTGTTGATCGGCGAGGCGCCGGCTAATTTCAATTTGGCGGTGAGCAAGGATATTCCGGCGCTGCCGCAGATTCCGCTGACTTTGCCGTCGCAGTTGCTGGAGCGTCGTCCGGATATTGCTTCGGCTGAGCGTTCGGTGATTGCGGCAAATGCGAATATCGGGGTGGCCAAGGCGGCCTATTATCCGGATTTGAGCTTGAGCTTGGCGGGTGGGTATTCGAGCAGTACCTATGCGAACTGGGTCAGTTTGCCGAACCGGTTTTGGTCGGTGGGGCCGAAGTTGGCGATGACCTTGTTTGACGGCGGGCAGCGATCGGCTGAGGTGGATCGGTCCGAGGCGAGTTACGACGAGACGGTGGCCAAGTATCGGCAGACGGTGCTGGATGGTTTTCGCGAGGTTGAAAACTATATGGTGCAGTTGAAAGTGCTGGAGGATGAGGCGGTGGTCAGCAATGAAGCGCTGGACGCGGCTCGGGAGTCGCTGCGGTTGACCGAGAACCAGTATAAAGCCGGGTTGATTGCGTATCTGGATGTGGTAACGGTGCAGGCTACGGCGTTGAGTAACGAGCGGACGGTGTTGACGCTGTTGCAGACGCGGTTGGTGGCGAGTGTGCAGTTGATCGCGGCGTTGGGTGGGGGTTGGGATGGTCAGACTTCGTCTGGCGGTAAACAGTGATTGGGTGTATATCCGTTATTTGGGTGATGGCTGAGATCGGTTCCGCTCTTACAGCGGGTCACTTTTGGCAAACGCCCCAAAAGTAACCAAAAGGTCTTCGCCCCACCACTCG
>NZ_JAUTYR010000169.1:0-536 GCF_041946035.1 Pseudomonas sp. AMR01 | reverse complement strand
TGGATGTCTGTCCTGACCTTCCCTCCGCCGGTGTTAACCGGTTCAGGTTCAACGGGTCCGCACAACACGTACATCTCAGCCCTAAGGCCCCCCGAGGTGAGGCCAGAGGTAGATGCCCCCCGCATGATTGGCAAGGCAAATCCCCTTGAGGCAGGGCGCCGCCCCGGCTAAGGGTTTGGCAACAGGAGGTCCGCCCATGTCGATCAACAGCTTTGGCCATCTTTACCGGGTCACCACTTGGGGCGAGAGCCACGGGCCTGCTCTTGGTGCCACTATCGACGGCTGCCCCCCGGGCGTGCCGATCGACGAAGGCATGATCCAACAGTGGCTCGACAAGCGCAAACCCGGTCAGAACAAATACACCACGCAGCGGCGTGAGGCGGATGAGGTGCGGATTCTGTCGGGCACCTTCGAAGGGGTCACCACCGGCACGCCCGTGCAGCTGATGATCGAGAACACCGATCAACGGTCAAAGGATTACTCCGAAGTCGCCAAGGCCTACCGTCCAGGCCATGCGGACTATACCTACGATGCCA
>NZ_JAUTYR010000168.1:0-537 GCF_041946035.1 Pseudomonas sp. AMR01 | reverse complement strand
TGGTGAGTCCTCATGGTCTTAGGACCCAACTTATCAAATTTCTATTCAGTGATACAAGTAATTTTGTTATTTTTATTTATATTCGGGTCAGCTGGGGTCTGTCCCAGTGGCTCTCTAGTTAGTAGTAGCGGCTTTTTAGGCAGTGTATTTTCTAAGATCAAAGAGTTTGTTTAAGTATCCAAGTTAAAGACATCATTTAGTTATGAAATTATTTACCTTTAATTTCTATATATATTAGTTCACTTTTCATGTGAGTTTCAAGATGAATAGATATCATGGGTTAGCTTAGGGATATTTGTTGTCTTAAGCATCGTATGACATCCAGGGGGTACTCCCAGGGCGTTCTACTTGTTATATGTTTGAAACTCATTTGTTGAGTAGCGTATCATGTTCTGTTTAACTAGGAAAAAGGGTGGTCTCTGGTCCTCAGTGGACTTAAGATACCCATCATGGCCAGGCCCTAGTTCGGGTCGTGATAGGACCATCCTTGGCTGCTAAAGCAACTACCGCTTAAAGCGGTTGCACCAGCTGAATTTG
>NZ_JAUTYR010000167.1:0-538 GCF_041946035.1 Pseudomonas sp. AMR01 | reverse complement strand
ATACAAAAGCCGCCCAGGATTCTCTTTCACAAAAAACGAAAGAACTTTTTAAGGAGATGGAAGAACTTCAAGAAGAAAATCAGGGTCTTAAAAAACCTTTGGAATTTGAAGAAAATAAAGAGGGGCAGGAGGATGTAAAAGAAAAGCAGGAAAAGGCGGGTGAGAACCTGGAGCAGGGAAAAAAAGAGGGCGCTAAAGAAGAACAGAAAAAGGCCGGTGAGAAACTAAAGGAGATGAGTAGAAAAATGCAACAGCAAATGCAACAGGCCGGGATGCAACAAATGCAGGAAGATGTTACCATGTTGCGGCAAATTCTCGATAATCTTGTGACCTTTTCTTTTGGACAGGAAGACCTGATGGAAGAATTCAAACAGTTTGCCAAAGAACAACCCAGTTTACCGGGAAAGTTAAGAAAACAGGATCAACTGAGGGAGAACTTCAGGCATATAGATGACAGTCTTTATTCACTTGCTCTACGAAATGAGATGATTAGTGAGAGGATCACCGAACGATTAATAGATGTAGATTATAACCTTGA
>NZ_JAUTYR010000166.1:0-540 GCF_041946035.1 Pseudomonas sp. AMR01 | reverse complement strand
AAAATACTGAAATAAACTAAAATAACAACCATGTCTTCAATAGATGAGGACCCACCATTGTTATTTTTGCTGATACGCTGGAATGTCTAAGTACGATCAGGAATATGTGTGTTCTATCCTACAATATTAAACATTATAGCACAAGAAATAAGTATGTGATCAGTACTTTGAATGTTCCGGTATATGAGATGAGGTTAGGCTGAAATACATGGGTTAACTGTACATAAAGTAATGACTAACTGAATAACATGAGATAACTGAGTATGCATGCATGAAAACTAAAATACTGAGAATGCAAAAACAAGCATATAATGTTTCAAAAATAATCTGTAAATTGAATTATTAAAATCTGATAACTGAATAACTAAAAGTCTGTATACTTTATCAAGAAAACTTGAACTGAGAGTACACTAAAATACTATACTGAGACCATAGGAGGTATCATGTAACCGACATTCCCCAATCTGAGCTAATTGGGGTCCAACCAGTAACCACAGTTTGAAAGGTGTCAGTACCATGCCACGAGTACTAACACGGGTT
>NZ_JAUTYR010000165.1:0-540 GCF_041946035.1 Pseudomonas sp. AMR01 | reverse complement strand
GGATCATCGTGAGATATTGCTCTTGGTCGCAGGGGTGGAAGCCGAGCCAAAGACCGAAACGGTCTGACAGAGAGACCTTCTCTTCCACCGCTTCTGACGGGTTTATCGCGCTGCCCCGTTCGTTTTCGATCATGTCACGTGGCATAAGGTGGCGCCGGTTCGAGGTGGCATAGAGCACCACGTTATCCGGGCGTCCCTCAATGCCGCCATCAAGCACGGCCTTGAGCGATTTGTAATGTGCGTCGTCGTGGCCAAAGCTAAGGTCATCGCAAAACAGGATGAACCGCTGTGACGCTCCGCGAAGGAGGTTCAGCAGACGCCCGACCGACGGCAGGTCTTCGCGTTGCAATTCGACAATGCGCAGATCTTCATGTGATGCATGAACATCTGCGTGTATCGCCTTCACAAGGCTAGATTTTCCCATACCACGCGCACCCCAGAGCAGGGCGTTATTTGCGGGCAGTCCGGCGGCAAATTGGCGTGTGTTGGCCAGCAGGGTGTCTCGCGCCCGGTCCACCCCGACCAAGAGCGGAAGGTCAA
>NZ_JAUTYR010000164.1:0-540 GCF_041946035.1 Pseudomonas sp. AMR01 | reverse complement strand
AATTTTAAACAATTTACTCCCCGGGAAGAAGGACTTGAATATAGCATAGATCATTACGAGGATAAATTTTATGTGGTCACTAACCTGGATGCGAAGAACTTTAGGTTAATGGAAACCCCGGAAGGCGCTACCGCAAAACAGAACTGGAAAGAGGTGATTCCCCATCGGGAAAATGTCTTGCTGCAGGGCATTGAAGTATTTGACAACTACCTGGTCGTGAATGAGCGAGGAAACGCACTCACCCATTTGCGCATCATTGACCAAAAATCGGGGGAGGAGCATTATCTTGAATTCGAAGAACCGGCATATGTAGCTTTCTTGTCTGTAAATCCGGAATTCAATACCAACAAACTGCGTTATATGTATTCTTCCTTTACCACGCCTATTTCCACCATAGAATACAACATGGAAACAGGTGAAAAAGATATATTAAAGGTGCAGGAAGTAGTTGGGGGCCATGATCCTTCAGATTACGTGACCGAACGCTTTTTCGCAGAAGCCAGGGATGGGGTAAAGGTTCCCGTTACGGTAGTTTATAAA
>NZ_JAUTYR010000038.1:0-43769 GCF_041946035.1 Pseudomonas sp. AMR01 | reverse complement strand
CGCGAAAGCGGTATATCAGCCACTAAAGATACTGCCTGACCCACCGCCTTCGCGAGCAAGCCCGCTCCCACATTGGTCAGGCGTGCATCAGAACAATTTGCGCTGCACCGCCTCATCCAGCGTACTGCGCGTCAGCGCTTCAACCACTTCCCGCGTATCCGCCTGGAAGGGAATGCCCACGATCAGTAGGAGCTGCATCCAGGTGCGCACCGATTCGCTTTTACTGACCCGGCCCAACTCTTTGCCGTCCTTGTCTTTGAATACCGTTTCAAGGGTGAAAGTGTTCTTTGCCGTGGACGGAATGATGAAGAACGTCGCGCCGGTGATGATCGCCGAGGCCATGCTGAACTGTTCGTTGTTGTGCAACGTGGCGTCGGCATAGATGTCCGAGTCGACCTTATCCGTGCTCACCCGCGAGAAACGGTTGGACTGGCGGAATGAGTCGGCCACGGTTTTTTCCCAGAGGGCCGCCGGTTTGCCGGCGGCGGTGTTGCCCGGGCCGCCGTTGACGTGGCTCAGCGACGTGGTGCGCACAAACGCCGTAGGCTTTTGTGCCGGTGCGTTGGCGGTTGGCGGCCAGGTCTGCACCGGTGGCAGTTCATGTTGCGAGTAGGACACGCAACCGGTCAGCAAAACGGCCGCGAGGACCAGGCTGTGTTTAATCAATCCTTTCATGTGTTGCTCCTTGAAATTAAGGTTTGGCCAGTTTGGCGGTGGCTGTGTCGAGCAGTTTTGCGACCAGCTCGTTCAGCTGTTTGGCGCCCATGGTCGGTGCCCAGTATTCGCGGCCATAGAGGCCCACGTTGCGTTCGAACTTGACCTCTTGCTTGGCACTCGCCAGCTCCTTGCCGTCGCGGTCGACGATCACCAGGTCGCCAGCCACGTCAAAGGTGTCGACGTAAATCGGGCCGTTGACCCATATCCAGATCGTCAGCGTCAGCAAGGCCCCTGGCACGTAGCCGGGGTGAACGCCACGGTGGCCCTTGAGCGAGGTCATGTTGAACTTCAGCGCTACGTCGTTTTCGCCCAGTCGCACCGGGTACTCGGTGACTTGGCTGAAGTAGCCCGCAGCGCGCACGTACGTGTTGAGCTGGGCCGTGAGCGAGCGGCTGATTGCAGTTTTGTTGGCGTCGTTGACGTCGGCGGCGCTCACCGTCACGTCGGCGATTTGCGCACTGCGCGGGCTGCTGGTAGAGGCCGGATGGAGCGGGGCGCCGATGGGGCCGGTAACGGTGTAGGAGACGCAGCCGGTCATCGACAGCGTCGCTATCAGGGCCGCAGCCCGGAGGAGGATTTTCAACACGCAACTTCCTGTTTATTGAGCAAATCAAGCCAATGTCGCCCTCTGGCGGCATTACTTTAGAGGGCATTGCCGTTGGGCGGCGAGATGCCCATGAGCATCAAAACCGCTTGAGTACCGCGATCAACCCCGTAAAATGCCGCCGCATATGTTACAAGACATTTTTCAAGGATGAATCAAGAAATGCGCATTTCTGCTTATCCCCCGGCCTCCTGCTTTTCAGCGGGCAGCGCCTGCCCAGCCGCGCTGCTCCGCGCCGGGCATCCTCTCCAAAACAGTCACCTGCCTGCTCGACACTGCTGATGTTGAAGCGGTGGGCAAATGCGCGCGTTTTTCCAGACACGTCTGACAGCTTCGACTTGGCTGACGGCGTACACAGCATCCCTTGCCGCGGGTTTTACCTGCGGCAAGGGCTGATTTCTCACTTCAGGAGCACCCCGTGAAAACACTCTGCAAAATCCTGCTGTCGGGCCTTACCGCCGCAGCGCTGCTGGCCGTGGCCGGTTGCGCCACTGAAAGCAACCGCGCGATGCCGGTAGAACAAGTCGCCAGCGCCAGCGTCGCCTATTCCGGCGTGCGCGTGCCGATTGCCGTGGGCAAGTTCGACAACCGCTCCAGCTACATGCGCGGCATCTTCTCCGACGGCGTCGACCGCCTCGGTGGCCAGGCCAAGACCATCCTGATCACTCACCTGCAGCAGACCAACCGCTTCAGCGTGCTGGACCGCGACAACATGGGCGAAATCTCCCAGGAAGCCGCGATCAAAGGCACTGCGCAAAAGCTCAAGGGCGCTGACTATGTAGTGACGGGCGATGTGACCGAGTTCGGCCGCAAAGAGACCGGCGACCGCCAACTGTTCGGCATTCTTGGCCGTGGCAAAACCCAGGTGGCTTACGCCAAAGTCGCGCTGAATATCGTCAACATCAGTACTTCCGAAGTGGTGTATTCCACCCAGGGTGCCGGTGAATACGCCCTGTCCAACCGCGAAATCGTGGGCTTCGGCGGCACCGCCAGCTACGACTCCACCCTCAATGGCAAGGTCCTCGACCTGGCCATGCGCGAAGCGATCAACCGCCTGGTAGACGGTATCAACGCCGGCGCCTGGAACCCGCGCAAGTGACAGTCACACCCACAGGAGCAGCACACGGATGAACAAGGCAGTAAAGTTGGCGCTGATGCTGACAGCAATCGCGACGGTCGCCGGGTGCCAGACGGCGCCCCAACCCCTGTATCAATGGGAAAGCTACCAGCCGCAGGTTTACGAATACTTCAAGGGCGAGCCGAAAGAAGCCCAGGTGGAAGCACTGGAGCGTGACCTGCAAAAGATCAACGCCAGTGGCCGCAAGGCGCCGCCGGGTTACCACGCGCACTTGGGCCTGCTGTACCTCGGCCTGGGCAAGGATGACCAGATGGTGCAGGAACTGCGCACCGAGAAGGCCTTGTTCCCTGAGTCCGCCGCGTACATGGACTTTCTGCTGAAAAACGCCAAGACCGGAGTCGCCAAAAAATGAGCCTGTTAAAACTCACCGGCGCCCTGCTCGCCCTGGCCTTGCTCGGCGGTTGCGCGGCCCCCAAAACCATCGACTACACGGCGTACAAGCAAGCGCGCCCGAAATCGATCCTGGTATTGCCGCCGATCAATGAGTCGCCCGAAGTGCAGGCGTCCTACAGCCTGGTGTCGCAAGTCACTTACCCGTTGGCCGAAGCCGGTTACTACGTGTTGCCGATCGCCCTGGTGGACGAAACTTTCCGCCAGAACGGCCTGACCACTGCCAACGATATCCAGGCCGTGGCACCGGGCAAGCTGCATGACATCTTCGGCGCGGACGCGGCGTTGTACATCACCGTCAGCGAGTACGGCACCAAGTACATGCTCATCTCCAGCGACACCTCCGTGACCGCTTCGGCCAAGCTGGTGGATTTGCGCACCGGCACCACGTTGTGGACCGGTGCCGCGCGGGCTTCGAGCGAGGAAGGCAACAATAACAGCGGCGGCCTGGTGGGCATGCTGATCACGGCGGCAGTCAAACAAGTGATCAACAGCTCCACCGATGCGGCGCACCCGATTGCCGGTATCACCAGTGCGCGCCTGCTGTCGGCGGGGCAACGCACCGGGATTCTGTACGGGCCGCGCAATCCGAAGTACGGCACTGACTGATCTGCCGAACAAAGCCTTTGCTGGCCCCCCGGTCAGCAAAGGTTTCCAGGCATTCAGTTCACTAGAATGTCCTTCGGTTTGATCACCTGCGTGCTCTTCACCAGAAAGTCCGGGCGGCGATTGCCGGTCAGGTCGATGGCGACGAAGTAGCGGTAGGTGTGCGGGTTGTAACTCACGATTGCCTCTCCAATGCGCCCGGTGAATGCATTGACTAGGGTAAGGCGTGTATTGGCCTGTTTTTCCAGCCCGCGCAGGTCGAGTTTGTCTGTGCCCGAGGTAAAATCCGTGAACAATCGGGCATTGGCGAGGCTTGATTCGCGTGCCGTATTGAAGACGAAACGCGGTCGTGCCATGGGCGCATCAATCGGTGGTTTCAGGATCGGGCTATTGAGCGGGATGATATCCGCAGGCCGGACTCGCCCATGGGTCATGATCAACAGGTTTGCTCTGCCATCACCCGTCAGGTCGACGGACACCGAACCCCTGCCACTTTTCTCGTCATGGGTGATCAGCGCTTCACCTGCCTTGCCGCTCCAGGCATTGACGAAAGAAAGTGAAGCCAGGCCTGCGTTGCGCAACGCTCCCGATACGTCGATGGTGTCGATGCCGCTGGTGAAATCCATGATTTCATCCGGGTTTTCAGGCGTGGAGTCGTTGGCGGAGTGATAGATGAAACTGTCGGCGCCCCTGCCTCCGCGCAAGCGATCGGCACCCAACCCGCCGGTGAGGCGGTTATTCTCATCGTTGCCAATCAACGCATCATGGCCTGAACCGCCAATGGCGTTTTCGATGGTGCAATCTCGGGCGATGGAAACGTTGCCCTTCAAGTCGCCTATATCGGAGAACGAGCCCGCCCTCAGGTTGATGACTTGATTGTCGTAGTAACCCGAAGCGTCCAGCGTGTCGATGCCAGCACCGTCCCAAATGCAGAAAGTGGCTGTGTCACGGGAAGTGTTCAGCGAGTAATAGTCCCTCCCGCTGTTTGAATTGAAGCCATAGGTGTTGTTCTCCCTACGGGTTTGGGTGTTCGCGCCGTACTTGTGTTGAATGCTGCTGATGTCATCCATCATCGGTGCTTTGGGCCTGTCGCCAATACGTTTGCCACTGTAGCTGTCTGACACATAACTCATCACGGTGTGGGCGCGTGAGTCTTCTGCGTAGTCGCGCAGTTCCGCGAAGTCGGCGTCAGTGCGTGTTTCATCTTTGCCTCTGTGATTGTAATTGCTCGGATGAGGCAGCCCGAGGCTGTGGCCGATCTCATGCGTTAACGTTGGGCGGGTCACATAGTTTGGGTTGTAGCGGGTGTCTCCGTTATTGGAATAGGGGCCGGGAGGAGCGCCATAGGCAGTTGTCTGATCGCTCGAAATACCAAAAGACAAGCGGCCTTCGGCCCGACCGCCGTTTTCAGTGAAGACCACGTTAGCCACATCACCCCACGACTGAATGGCGCGCCGCGCCTCTTGTTTTTGGAGTTCGTTGAACGCGACACCTCTAATGGAGTTGAAGTAGTAGGCTATTTCGGTCTTGTTATTACGGTTCAAGTCCTGCCATGTGGGCATATGCCGTGTGAGCTGCTCAACGGCTCGTTGTTTATCAAAAGATTGCTTGTTGACTCTACTGATATAGGGGTCGTTCGCGCGTTGAGTGGCGTCATGGTTGCCTTCGTTCGTGTTTGCAGTATCCGGAGAAGGAGTGCCCAAACGACGATGTTGTTGGATGTCTCGTGGTGGCGCCGATCGCACAAAAGGGTGCCGGGTGGAGGATTGGGTAAACGGTCGCCACACCGGCCGTAAAAGGGAAGGACGTTGAGCGTGCTGGGTGTCGGTTGGCGTTAGGGGATAAAAAGGCGTTCTCGACTCTATTTTCAAGAGGGTTATTTCCGCTGTGTGTTTACACTCATCCTTACTGCGTCAAGCCCGCAAATTCCCTTTGCCGAGTGTAAAACTGCCAGTGCGGGAATAAATTTCCAAAGGTCGATATGTGTCTTGGTAAATCCTTATGTGCCGTTAACAAACTGTTGACGTTGATGGTTGTTGGTTCACGCACTATTTGATTTCAGCACGCATGCCCGCTGTTGCTGGGTAGACGACAGTCAACGGGTTTACCCACTGCTACCTGTACGGATTTTCCGAGTGTTGCTGGCCTTTAACCCGAACCATGGAAGCCTTGCGTCTGACCTTGTGAGCGGATCATTCATACACGAGGTTAAGCCAATGTCCCGTCCCCTTCTGCACATGCGTCCTGCAGCCCAAGGCTTCACCGTTACGCTGCTGGTAGCGTTGGCAGGTTGCGGGCTGTCTTCCTCCCGCGATGTGCCAAAGCCAGCCGACGCAGCGCCCATCTCCGAGCTGCAAAGCGAACCTGTCCAGGGTGCAATGAGCAAACGCATGGCCTTGCCCGCGCCCATGGCCACGCGCCTGGCGATGCAGGATTCGACGGCGATGCAATACCGCAGCGAGCCCCGTGAGCAATACGCAAACCTGCCGGAAAACCCGGTGCACCGAGTCACGGAAATGCCCGTCTCAACCTTCAGTGTCGACGTCGACACCGGCAGTTATGCCAACGTAAGACGTTTCCTCAACCAAGGCAGCCTGCCGCCCGAAGGTGCCGTGCGACTGGAGGAAATGGTCAATTACTTCCCCTACAACTACGCGTTGCCCACCGACGGCTCGCCCTTTGGTGTGACCACCGAAGTGGCCGCCACGCCGTGGAATCCACATACCCAATTGCTGCGCATCGGCATCAAAGCTTCCGACCGTGCCGTGGCCGACCTGCCACCAGCCAACCTGGTATTCCTGGTGGATGTGTCGGGCTCCATGAACCGCCGCGAAGGCCTGCCGCTGGTGAAAAGCACCCTGAAGTTGCTGGTGGATCAACTGCGTAAACAAGACTGCGTATCGCTGGTGGCCTACGCCGGTGAATCCCGTGTGGTGCTTGAACCGACCTCCGGGCGCGATAAAACCAAAATCCGAAACGCCATCGATCAACTCACCGCAGGCGGCGCCACCGCCGGTGCATCCGGCATCGAACTGGCCTATCAGATGGCACGTGCGGGCTTTATCGACAAGGGCATCAACCGCATCCTGCTGGCCACCGACGGTGACTTCAACGTGGGCATCAGCGACTTCGACAGCCTCAAGCAGATGGCCGTTGACCAGCGCAAAAGCGGTGTCTCACTGACCACCTTGGGCTTTGGTGTGGACAACTACAACGAACACCTGATGGAGCAACTGGCCGATGCCGGCGATGGCAACTACGCGTATATCGACAACCTGCGCGAAGCGCGCAAGGTGCTGGTGGATCAGCTGAGTTCAACCCTGGCAGTGGTGGCGCGGGATGTGAAACTGCAGGTGGAATTCAACCCGGCCCACGTCAGCGAATACCGACTGCTCGGCTATGAAAACCGCGCCTTGAAGAGTGAGGATTTCAACAACGACAAGGTCGACGCCGGAGAAATTGGTGCAGGGCATACGGTGACCGCGCTGTACGAAATTGTGCCGAAGGGCGAGAAGGGCTGGCTGGAGCCGCTGCGTTATGCCGCCTCGCCTGCGGTTGGCAACCCATCGGAGGAGCTGGCAATGGTACGCGTGCGCTACAAGCCGGCTGCTGGGGGTGAGAGTCAATTGATCGAGCGGCCAGTGCGCAACCCATCGACCAACGCCAGCGACGACCTGCGCTTCTCGGCAGCAGTGGCCGCCTTCGCCCAACAGCTCAAGGGCGATGGCCGCTACACTGGCAGCATGAGTTTGCAGGACACCGCCGCCCTGGCCCGCTCGGCCCGAGGCGACGACCCGTTCGGCTTGCGTAATGAATTCGTGCAACTGGTGGAATTGGCGCAGAGCCTCAAACACTGACGAACCATTGTGGGAGCGGGCTTGCTCGCGAATGCGGTGTATCAATTAACAGATTTATTAGCTGACCCACCGCATTCGCGAGCAAGCCCGCTCCCACACTTGGATCGATGTCGACTGTCAGAAAGGAGTTCGCCACCAACATGGCCGTTCCAGATGATTCACCCAGCGACGAATCGCTGCTGGCCCGCTACCGAACCGGCGACGCTGCCGCGTTTGAAGTCTTGTACGCGCGACACCGCCAAGGCCTTTACCGGTTTCTCGTGTCCCTGAGCAACAAGGCCGAACTGGCCGAAGAAGTGTATCAAGACACCTGGCTCAGCCTGATCCGCAGCACCACCCAGCCACAGGGGCGGGCGAGTTTTCGTACGTGGCTGTTCCAGATTGCCCGCAACCGCCTGATCGATCACTGGCGCAAGCACGGCATGCACAACCCACTGCACGACAGCTACGACGAACAACTGCACGCCCAGGCCGACGACAGCGCCGGCCCCGAGCAACAACTGAGCCTGAGCCGCGACCAGGCGCGCCTCGACGCCGCGCTGCAAGACCTGCCCGCCGACCAGCGCGAAGTCTTCCTGCTGCGCCTGCACGGTGAACTCGAAGTGCCGCAAATCGCCGCCCTCACCAAAACCCCGCTGGAAACCGTGAAAAGCCGCCTGCGCTACGCCCAGCAGAAACTGCGCCGCCTGCTGGCCGAGGAGATACCCGTATGACCGACTCCCGACACACCCAGGGTTCCGACGACGTGTTACTGCAACACGTTCGTCAACACAGCACCGGCGAACCCCCAGCGTCCCTCGATGCCCTCATCCTCAACACCGCCCGCCGCGAAGCCCCGGCGCCGCAGCCAAGCCTGTGGCAACGCTGGCTGCAAGCCTGCCAGCGCCCGCGTTGGCAGATGGCATTTGCCACCGTCGCCGGTGTCGCGCTGTTGGTCGGCGTGGTTGTGCGCTCACCCGTGCCGCAACCGGAGATATCCACAGCAACCTTCAGCGCCCTGCGCGAAGAAACCGCACGCCCTGCACCGCAAGCGTATTCGGCGCCAGCGCCCATGACGCGGATGGCGGTTGCCCCCAAGGTAGACAGTGCGTCGGCACAAGCCGAAATCGCCGGTTCCTTGGCGGATGCACCGGCGGCGAAACTGAGCAAGCGCGCACCGGCGGCGCAGCCTTCATTGGAGGAGGGCTTGCAGGAGATTGTGAGGCTGCGTGAGGCTGGGGAAACCAGGTTGGCGGATGAGAAGCTGCTGGCGTTGTACAAACGCTTTCCACAAGAGGATTTGCCCGCGCGGCTGGAGGCGTTGAAAGCCCGTTAATACAGCGCCCACAAAAAAGCCCCAGGTGTTTCGACCTGGGGCTTTTTCATCTGTGTATGGTGCACCCGGCGTCGTTTGAACTGGGCGGTAAGAGTCCCGTGTTTACTGGGTATCTTAGGTCGTGTGTCGGTTAGGCATACACGTGGGCATACATGGCCCTTACTGCTATCCGTGCTTTTACGGCTTGGAGGGTGGCTTTTTCATCTCGGAAGGACGTCGTTTCAACTCAGTCTCACGGATCACGCGGCCAGTCGTACCGTCAAGCTTGAATAGGGTTCTTCCCACGAGTATGAACGTGCTTTTGCTGTCCGCCAGAATCAGATGGCCAACCAAGCGTTCGCCTTTTTCGGTTACCACGACGTCCACCGCTTCAAGTTCTCCAGCAGCTTCCTGCTGCGTATATTTTTCGAAGTCTGCCAGCCCAGTACTCATGCCTTGGCGAACACTCGCGGCAGGAGCGAGGAAGGCCATGAACATGAAGATGCCCATCCATGGCGCAAGGCCACTCACTACGTTCGCTTTAGGTCTCTTCGTAATAGCTGTGATGTAGATCGCTGCGATCACCGCAAATGTAATCGGCAATAGAGCGGAGCCGACAATGGGCAATTTTTCCGCTACATCCAATACGCTAGAGAAAGAGTTGGTATACCCATGGAGAAGTAGAGCGGGTGTACTCAGGGATAGCTCGTTTGGGTCGATGCCGAACTCCCGGAATCTGCCGACAAGGAGCGAGTAGCCATAGATCACCAGTGCCGCTTGCGATGCTAATGCTCCGAAGGTAATCAGTTTGAAAGCTAGATCGGTATTGGTTTTCGCTTCCTTAGCAGCGTGTTCATCGACCGTTTCGAGACGAGCGGGGGGTAAGGGACCAGTGAGGTGGATAGGGTTGAGCAGCTCGACCTTCAGTGGTTTGTCTCTGCGCCAGAACATGGTGTTTCCTACTCCAATGGGTAACTGAAGAAAATACCGCTGAATCTGGTGGGAGGGTAGGGCTGAAATATCGCTGGGGACCCTGGAGAATTCTTGAAGGTACGGGGCATGAAACCCGCGGGATCGAGTTAGTGGGAGGTGCCGGAAGTTACTGAAATTTCAATCGTTGAAATTGAAAGGATCTTGAAGAAAAAGGGCCATCGTTACAGCTTTGGTAAAGGTGGCTGTATCTGTCGCTGATAGTGAACACCTGCATGGCGTCAACCATGGTGATGGGTGTCAACCACGTCAACCTGTCAACCAACTTAAAAAATCCATCCGCTAACACGAACGTACGGGTTCTTTGCCCCGTACCTTTAAGAATGCTCCAGGGTCCCCACTATCGAACCAAAGCCAAGAACATGACCCGCCTCGCTTCGCTGGAGGAGTAATACTAAATGGGGCTAGGGGGATACCCTGATAAAACCGTGTTACGTGTGTTACGCGTGTTAATTAAGTGGGTAAGTCTATGATTTCAAATGATTTATGTGGCGTTACACAGCTGTGACTGGTTTGCCGATATGCGTGTTACATGGCAAATAGGTATTACATCAATGAATGCTCTGGGAGGAGCGGTTTGTGATGATTAAGGCGGGTCTTATCAACTAGGGGCTTTCGCTTAGAGGGCCGCTACCGCCGCTGCCCGTCGGCACCAGGGAATAAGGAGATTGATCATGTGGCTCAAAAATGTAGCATTTGCGCTGTTGATTTGCCCCCACGTCACCGCTTGCTTTAGCAAGCCATTCCAGCCCCCCACGGCCGATGCCGACTTGTGGGAGAAACCCGGCGCCAGTCATCAGGATTTGGTTGCGTCCATGTTGGCGTGTGGTGAGAAGAATGGTTCCGGCGTTGATCCCAAGGCCAGCTTCCAAGAGATGGCCCAGCGATTTGTATGTATGAAGCGTGCGGGCTATACCAGGCGTGACGGTTTCGACATCTGTGCATTGCACCCCAAGGAGCCGTTGAAGGCCTGTGAGTCGGCGCTATGAAGCCATAAAGGCATCGCACGGTATTAAAACTCGTTAGGGCGAGTTGCCCCAGGTATCTATAGGTACATCCAGCTGACTGCTTCCGGCCAAAAGCGGACGCTTATCGGCGCATGATCGAACTAAGTGCCGCCGGCGCCATAAAATTAATGTCTGACCAGTATTTTGCGCACCTAGAAGAAGCACGCGGAAGGGGTTCAACCTGAGGCAGGCTTTTAGTGATATTTTTAATACTCGGCCAATTTGAAGCCCAAAACAATTAACCGCAGGAGAGAGTATGTCCGACATACCCATGATTAAATCGACGGAAGTGTTCTCTCGCCTTAGCGCATTTCATCCCAGTATCGAAGTTTGGCCAGATAGCGAGTTTTCGAATGATGGTTATGCTTACTACTGGTTGGTGGCGCACAGCGATGGCGCGACCCGTATGCTTTCCTATGTCCGCTGCAAAGACGGTGGCTGCGAGCAGCGCACCTATGACGTTGAGGGCGATGATCTTTGGATCCCAGCTGGAACGGCCGTGGCCTGACAATTCATTCAAGCCGACACCGCTTCGCGGCTTGGCTTAATTTTCAGGTATTAGGGACTGCTTTTGGCCGAGAGCGACGTTTTGGGTTACCCCTCGCTCCGCTAGATACCTGCATGAGACGCTTCGACGTCAGCAGACCTAATCCTGCAGTGCGGTGTAACCCACTTGCAATAGACACGCTCAGTTCGAATCGAGTAGTGTCTCAAAATGCTTAGCTTAATCGTTATGGATAATTTGATTCCGGAAAAGGAGTGAAGAAATTAGAAATTGGTATATATATATTTTGAAACTTGAGCTGAACTCATGGTACGTGGGTACAGCTAAAGGGTTGAGATCAAGGCTGCGAAGCCATGGTAAAAAAAGCCCTTACTCTACATTAAATAAAAATGGCGCCATCAGATATATAGAGGGCGGCCTCACGGGAAAGAGAAAAGCAACTCACTTACATGCGGCCTTTAGATCAATTGGCGATTGTTTCTGGGTGACAGAGATTGAAAATACTATCACTGTAGCTCTGGGACAAAAGTATGGCTTCGATAAAGTTAGGGGTGGCTCTATAATTCACCCTTGGAATCACAAGCTAAGTGATATTAAAGTGGAAGACCTAATTCGACGATTTATTTGTAGTGATATTAGACTTAAATACAAGCTAAACGAAATAAATTTAACTCAAGAAAAGCCATTTGTCTTCCCGCTCACTCGGCGAAGGAATACATAGCAAGGCATTCAAGCACGCTCGCCGGACGCGCTTTCAGCGCGCCAGCCCAGTCCCAGTGAGACTGTCCGCTTTTGGCCGGATGCTGACTTTAGCGTTACACGCAGTGGCAGCGTTACATCGGAGGTACGCTATGTCGCCCGACTGTCTAACAGGCATGAAAGCCAATGAAACCGGGCGTTTGGTGAAGAGCGTTACACTCGTGACACCGGTTACACCAGTTTTGGAAGGGGGCTGGATACGTGCTCTCATGCTGCCTTTCCAAATTGGCCCTACACCACATGGTTGGCCTCTAGGGTGGGTAATTGCACTCAACCTGACCACCCATCTGCATTGCACTTGCCCACTCATTTGCATTCGACTTGGCAAGTCGTCCGCACCGGATTTGACCAGCACACTGGGTGGCCCTAATTGGCAGAAGTCCACCCAATGTTGATACTGCAGAGATGAAATCACGCTCGCTTAAAAGCAACCTTAATCGCCGCACCAGCTTGACCAGCGAGCAAAGCTATCTCAGAGTTGATGACAACCTCGCTCCAAGACAATTTGGTTGCGACGCACACCATTAAATACAGCTCACAGTAGCGCCCCCCGAGTTCGGTTTTGACCCAAGCAAGGGTGCCCCCTAAGGCAGCCATCGTGACTGGGATAGAGATATACAGGCTTCCGTCCGTCACCCGCATGCCGCCACGACGACATTCGAAGTGAACGGCCAGTCGTTCGTAGGTCTCAATGTCAATGCCATGCACGACGACGAAATAGCTTAAGCAATCATCTTGGTTCACTGTAGTGATCATATTTTTACAGCCTACCTCGCAGGCCAACTCGTCATTGGTGTCATAGCAGATAAATTCCGCTTTTGCCCCACTTCTGCCAGTGTCGACCGGCTGTATTGGGTCGTCTTCTTCCATCTCGCGACGGGCAGAAGACGACCCAAAGCGGACATTTGACAGAAAGTAAGCAGTAACGAATTTTTCACTGTGGCTCCAATTCTGACCATAAACAATTGCGCCCAATGCCGGCCATTAACGTACCGTAGCCTTCAAAATTACTGGCACTCACCTCATCCTGGCTCGTCCACGTTGCTTCACACTCTTCGCACACCCACAGCGAAATATTTGTGGAGCGCACCCGCATTGCTCGAACGTAACCTTGGCTGCACCTTTGGCACTCAATCAGCATACAAATAATCTCTGACAGTACTTCGGTGTAGTCTAATCCTATCGGCTGCTTATGGCCGTTTTCTGCCTCTCGCGACGGACAGAAAACGGCCAACAGCTGTCACACTCTCATCGTTAGCGGTACTCGGCGAATGGTGGGCCAGCTCAGGACAACGGTGAAACTGGCTAGGAAAGCGTTACTCCGCCGTTTACAGTGTCTTGAATGACCCCATTCACCTTACGACCCAATAAAGTCAGCACTTCAAAAATATTTGGGTCGGACGGATCAACTGCCATGCCCAACGTGGTGGGTCACACATCCCGATTTCATCCAGCACCAGGAGCCCGTCTGAGTCGCAGTCCGCCATGAACCGAGGCGGCGACTTGCAGATGAGTGGTCTTGCCGCCGGAGCTGTCATTGTAGATGTGGAAGCCGCCTGACTCTTACCCAAGCAAGTCCAGCAGAGGCCCTAAATGCCAAGCGGCGGTGCGCAGATTTGCTATTGCCATTGCCCCAGAAACCCTGCCGCATTGATCAGTGGCGACTGGGCATCAACCTCATAAAAAAGCAGGTGTCCGGCGTACGTGCCGATCTGTTGTTCGGACAAAAGTCAGGCGTTTTCTTGCCAGCCCATGGGCGTCACCAAACGTACTCGTTGGGCGCTGTCGAGGGGCGTCGTTTGACTGTAGTGCGCCCACTTTCTGTATGCCTCCAGTTATACGAACCTCAAGGCATACACAGCGGGAAGTTATATGTGTAGACAGGCACGGATAGCCAGAAACAAGAAAGCCCGCACAGGGCGGGCTTCTCGGAGTGTTTCGTAAACTGTTTGAGACAGCCAGAAACTAGTATGTGGTGCACCCGGCGGGATTCGAACCCACGACCCCTGCCTTCGGAGGGCAGTACTCTATCCAGCTGAGCTACGGATGCTTGTGCGGGCGACATCATACCCATGTCGACCTTGGGCGTCCATGCTGGGTTTTGGCCGTTAACGTGTAGGAAATCAGCGGACTGCGGCGCTATGGCGGGCGCAGCCGATCAATACGTGGGAACGCGGCCTGTTCACGCTGATCAGAAAGATTCGGCAAATGCGCCGTTATCGTTCTTTTTTTCGAACATCCTATTGCCCTGTACCCCCATTGATCCTAGGATTCGTTTGAGATTTCAAACGCTCTGTCTCCCGTGCGCTATTTATGTGCTTGCGCGCTGAGGCTGATTTCCCTGACGGCAGCCCACAAGGCGCCTTTCAACAACTCTAATTCGCTCCGCGTGCGCGCGGTGCTGTTAAGGAAAGCCGACATGCAGCTTAAAGATGCCCAGTTGTTCCGCCAGCAAGCCTTTATCGATGGCGCTTGGGTGGATGCGGACAACGGTCAAACCATCAAGGTCAACAACCCTGCCACGGGCGAAATTCTCGGCACTGTGCCGAAGATGGGCGCCGCTGAAACTCGCCGCGCCATTGAAGCCGCCGACAAGGCTCTGCCGGCCTGGCGTGCATTGACCGCCAAGGACCGCGCGAACAAGCTGCGTCGCTGGTTCGAACTGATCATCGAAAACCAGGATGACTTGGCGCGTCTGATGACCCTGGAGCAAGGCAAACCTCTGGCTGAAGCCAAGGGCGAAATCGTCTACGCGGCTTCGTTTATCGAGTGGTTCGCCGAAGAAGCCAAGCGTGTTTACGGTGATGTTATTCCTGGCCACCAGCCGGACAAGCGTCTGATCGTGATCAAGCAACCGATTGGCGTGACCGCAGCGATCACCCCGTGGAACTTCCCGGCCGCGATGATCACCCGTAAAGCCGGCCCTGCGTTGGCCGCCGGTTGCACCATGGTATTGAAGCCTGCGTCGCAAACGCCGTTTTCCGCTTTCGCCCTGGCTGAGCTGGCGCAGCGTGCCGGTATTCCAAACGGTGTGTTCAGCGTGGTGTCCGGCAGTGCCGGCGACATCGGCAGCGAGCTGACAGGCAACCCGATCGTGCGCAAGTTGTCCTTCACCGGCTCGACCGAGATCGGTCGCCAGTTGATGGCCGAATGCGCCAAGGACATCAAGAAAGTCTCCCTGGAGCTGGGCGGCAACGCGCCGTTTATCGTGTTTGACGATGCCGACCTGGATAAGGCCGTCGAAGGCGCCATCATTTCCAAGTACCGCAACAACGGCCAGACCTGCGTCTGCGCCAACCGTCTGTACATTCAGGATTCGGTGTACGACGCGTTCGCCGAAAAACTTAAGGTGGCCGTGGCCAAACTCAAGATCGGCAACGGTCTGGAAGACGGCACCACCACCGGCCCGCTGATCGACGAGAAAGCCGTGGCCAAGGTTCAGGAGCACATTGCTGATGCCTTGAGCAAAGGCGCCAAGCTGTTGGCCGGCGGCAAGGTCATTGACGGTAACTTCTTCGAGCCGACCATCCTGGTCGACGTGCCGAAAGACGCCGCAGTCGCCAAGGAAGAAACCTTCGGCCCGTTGGCGCCGTTGTTCCGCTTCAAAGACGAAGCCGAAGTGATTGCGATGTCCAACGACACCGAGTTCGGCTTGGCTTCCTACTTCTACGCCCGCGACCTGGGCCGTGTGTTCCGTGTGGCTGAAGCGCTGGAATACGGCATGGTTGGCGTGAACACCGGGTTGATCTCCAACGAAGTGGCGCCGTTCGGCGGCATCAAGGCCTCGGGCCTGGGCCGTGAAGGCTCCAAGTACGGGATCGAGGATTACCTGGAAATCAAATACCTCTGCCTGGGCATCTAAGCTCTGTAAGGGGTAAGTCCGGGAAGAGATTGCAGCAGACGCAGAGGGCACGAGAGCGCTGACCCTTTGAGTGTTTCAAGACGTTATTCGTAGTGGCCGGGAAAGCTGTGGCAGTCGATCATCGCATGCTGCCGCAGTTTCCTCCCCGCCACGTATTCCTTGGACCCCGCCACCCGATGAGTGGCGAATGAGGACTTTATGAGCAAAACCAACGCTTCCCTGATGAAACGCCGCGAAGCCGCTGTACCGCGCGGTGTTGGCCAGATTCACCCAATCTTCGCCGAATCCGCGAAGAACGCCACCGTGACCGACGTTGAAGGTCGCGAGTTCATCGACTTCGCCGGCGGTATCGCCGTGCTGAACACCGGCCACGTGCACCCGAAGATCATCGCCGCCGTGACCGAGCAGCTGAACAAGTTGACCCACACTTGCTTCCAGGTGCTGGCGTACGAGCCTTACGTGGAACTGTGCGAAAAAGTTAACGCCAAGGTCCCGGGTGATTTCGCCAAGAAAACCCTGCTGGTCACCACCGGTTCCGAAGCTGTCGAAAACGCCGTGAAAATCGCCCGCGCTGCCACTGGCCGTGCTGGCGTGATCGCGTTCACCGGCGCCTACCACGGCCGCACCATGATGACCCTGGGCCTGACTGGTAAAGTCGTGCCTTATTCGGCCGGCATGGGCCTGATGCCAGGCGGCGTGTTCCGTGCATTGTTCCCGAACGAACTGCACGGTGTGAGCGATGACGATTCCATCGCCAGCATTGAACGCATTTTCAAGAATGATGCCGAGCCGCGTGACATCGCTGCCATCATCATCGAGCCGGTGCAGGGCGAGGGCGGTTTCTACGTCGCGCCTAAATCCTTCATGAAGCGCCTGCGCGAACTGTGCGACAAGCACGGCATTCTGCTGATCGCCGACGAAGTGCAAACCGGCGCTGGCCGTACCGGTACCTTCTTCGCCATGGAACAGATGGGCGTTGCCGCCGACCTGACCACCTTCGCCAAATCCATCGCAGGCGGCTTCCCGCTGGCCGGTGTGTGCGGCAAGGCCGAATACATGGACGCCATCGCCCCAGGCGGCCTGGGCGGCACTTACGCCGGTAGCCCGATCGCCTGCGCCGCTGCATTGGCCGTGATGGAAGTGTTTGAAGAAGAGCACCTGCTGGATCGCTGTAAAGCGGTTGGCGAGCGTCTGGTGACCGGCCTCAAGGCTATCCAGGCCAAGTACCCGGTGATCGGCGAAGTGCGTGCCCTGGGCGCGATGATCGCGGTCGAGCTGTTCGAAGGTGGCGACAAGCACAAGCCAAACGCTGCTGCCGTCGCCTCCGTGGTGGCCAAGGCGCGTGACAAGGGCCTGATCCTGTTGAGCTGCGGCACCTACGGCAACGTGTTGCGCGTACTCGTCCCGCTGACCTCGCCGGACGAGCAGTTGGACAAAGGCCTGGCAATCATCGAAGAGTGCTTCTCCGAGCTGTAAGCGGCGCTGACCCTATCGACAGAAAAAAACCCGCTTCGGCGGGTTTTTTTGTGCCCGATGCAACACATTCAGTCTCTTGGTGTGCAACAAGGGTTGAATGTGGGAGCTGGCTTTGAGTGCTTAAAGTTAGGCCTTTCAAGGTCTTTGGAAATCTGTCTGGTAGGGCGAACACGATCGCCTGTGGCGAGCGGGCTTGTCGAATCGTCGCACCGCCCGCGTTGGGTTGCGAAGCGACCCCGAAACCAGCGGCCGAGGAGTATCTGACTCACCGCATTCTTCCTTTTTAGGGTCGCTTCGCAACCCAACGCGGGGCAAGCCCGCTCGCCACAGAGTACTTATCGCCTGTTCTGTCTAAAGACCTTGAAAGGGCTGGTGCTTAAAGGGGGTTGGCTTCAGGCTGCTATCACGCGGTTCTTGCCCAGGCGCTTGGCCTCATACATGGCCGCATCGGCCCGTGCGAACAGGCTGTCCAGGGTCGAGTCTTCTTCGCGCAGGCTGGCCAGACCTTGGCTGACGGTCACGGTGAACTCCCGGCCTTCGTAGCTGAAATTCAGCGCCTGGATTTCCTTGCCAAGGCGTTCGGCCACTTGCAACGCCATCTCCGGCGCGCAACCGGGCAGTACGGCGGCGAACTCTTCGCCGCCAATGCGCCCGAACAGGTCGCCACGGCGCAGTACGCTGCGGCCGCTCTCGGCGATACGCCGTAACACCTGATCGCCCTCCAGGTGGCCGTAGGTGTCGTTGACTTCCTTGAAGTCATCGATGTCCAGCAAGAGGAACGCCAGCGGCCCGCCTTGCACGCAGGCGCTGTCGAACGCCTGGTTGGCGCATTCGAAAAAGTGTCGGCGGTTGCTGCTTTGGGTCAGCACATCGGTGGTCGCCAAGCGATGCAGTTCAAGCTCCATCTGCTTCTTGTCGGTGATGTCTTCGGCCATGCCGACCACGATCACCGGCTCACCGGGTTCAACTTGCTGGCTGATGTAGCACTTGTCGCTCAGCCAGCGTATCTGCCCGTCGGCAGTGATAATGCGGTATTCACGGTCTTCCACGGCGCCCTTTTCCAGCACGCGGGCCAGGCTGTGCTCGGCGTAGTCGAGGTCTTCGGGGTGAATGCTGTTGCGCCATTCACGGTGGTCGGCCAGCAATAAACCCGCCGAACGGCCAAACACACGTTCATAGGCAGGGCTCACGTACAGCACGCGACGCGTTTCCCAATCGATGGCCCACATCACGGCATTCACGCTGATCAGCAACGAACTCAGCAGTTGCTCGCGCTCACTCAGCCGCTCGACTTCACCCTGGGCGTGCATCAGCGCCAGCAGGGTCGCCGCCGCTGCCGGGCGGGGATGCTCGGCAGTGGGAACGTCGGATAAGGAGGGCTTTTCGTGAACCATCGGCACAACTCTCTCTGGGCGCGCCGCAGGATGGAACAGCGGTCACTACAAGGGCCACCATGATGGCGAAGTGTTCATTGAGAGAGGGGAATTGCGGTGAAGTTCCGTGATTAGGCTGACTAAGAAATGACGTCAGAAACCAGTGGCGTGCCGAATCCGGACTTCCGCTCGATGCTTTTCACTTGAAGGTGAACGCTGTATCTGTGGCGAGCGAGCTTGCTCGCGCCGGGCTGCGCAGCAGTCCCGATTTGGGGCCGCTTGGCGGCCCAGCGGGAGCAAGCTCTCTCGCCACAGGAGAGGTGTGAACGCCCGGTCAAACCGTCGCAGGACGCAGCGAATAGGTCTTCAATTGATGGGCAAAATCGCGCAGTGACTGAATGCCGCTGGCCTCTGCTTCGTGTACCCACTCCTTGATCGCAGCCAGCATGTCGTGGCCATTGGAGCTGGTCTTGAGCCAGATCTGTTGCAAGGCCAGACGCTTCTCGTAAATCACCTTCAGAGCATGGCTGTGCTCCAGCATGCTCTGGATGCGCACGTGGTGGCGGTCATCCAGCAGGCTGGTTTCACGCGACAGCAGGCGCTTGGCGCGGTGGAACTGGTGGCGCACCGAATGATCGACCTTTTCCAGCTCTTGCTTGACCAGCGGGCCTATGACCAACTTGCGGTACTGGGCCATGATCTGGAAGCGGTTGTTGAGGATCGCCATCGCAGTGTCCATGTCCAGATGGCCCTTGCCTTCAACGCGGTGAGCGATGGGGGCTACGCGCTGCACCTTGGCCAGGCGGAAGAAGCTGAACACTTTGATCCATGCCCAACCGAGGTCGAATTCCCATTTCTTCACCGACAATTTGGCGGAGTTGGGGTAGGTGTGGTGGTTGTTGTGCAGCTCTTCGCCGCCAACAATGATGCCCCACGGCACCAGGTTGGTCGCCGCGTCACGGCATTCGAAGTTGCGATAGCCGACCGCGTGGCCCAGGCCGTTGATCACGCCCGCAGCCCAGAACGGAATCCACATCATCTGGATCGCCCAGATAGTGATGCCGATGGTGCCGAACAGCATCAGGTCGATGACGCCCATGATCGCCACGCCCAGCAACGGGTAGGGCGTGTAAATGTTGCGTTCGATCCAGTCGTCCGGGCAGTTTTTGCCGTAGATGCGCAGGGTCTCGGGGTTTTCGGCTTCGGCGCGGTACAGCTCGGCGCCTTTGCGCATCACGGTGGACAGGCCTTTGACGACCGGGCTGTGCGGGTCATCAACGGTTTCGCACTTGGCGTGATGCTTGCGGTGGATGGCAGTCCACTCGCGGGTGTTCTGCGCCGTGGTCAACCACAGCCAGAAGCGGAAGAAGTGTTTCAGGCCGGCATTGAGCTCCAGGGAGCGATGGGCTGAATAACGGTGCAGATAGACGGTGACCCCAACAATGGTCACGTGGGTCATCAACAGCGTGACTGCAACCAGTTGCCAGGCTGACAGGTCAAGAAAACCGTTGTACCACATAGGCTGTATGGCCCTCAGATAAAGAAAAAGACAGCTCACGCATTATCACTAAGCCAACAGAGAAAACCAGCCGCTCTTTCAGATAGGAGTGACTGGATGTTTCTTATTCTATAATCCGCAGCCTTTGTAGGGCGATTTTGTTTTTGGGTAAGGATTACTGACCATATGCTGTTTTCGTACCGAGGTGCCCTGCGTGCAGGGCTGGTCTACCTGCTGGTGTCCATTGTGTGGCTTCAACTCAGCCACCATTTATTAATCAACTTTCTTGATGACCCGAAGGAGTTGAGCCGCTGGCTGCAGGTGCGCGGCTATGTGTGGGTTGCCCTGAGCGCGTTGACGATTTACCTGATCTGCGCCCGTTTTGCCCGTGCTCACCCATTGCAACAACCCTTGAAAGAAAACCGCGAGCGCCTGCAGCAGGCGGCCGCCGTGTTCGACAGCACCCGCGAAGGCGTGCTCGTCACCGACGCCCAAGGGCTGATCGTGCACGTTAACCGTGCGTTCATGGCCATCACGGGCTACAGCTGCGAAGACGTCATGGGCGAGCGGCCCAGCCTGTTCAAATCAGGGCGCCATTCGTCGAATTTCTATCAACAGATGTTCCAGACGCTGGATAAAACCGGCGAATGGAGCGGCGAAATCTGGAACCGGCGTAAAAGCGGCGAGATTTATCCACAGTGGCAAACCCTCCGTGTCATCCACGACGAGGCGGGCACCATCAGCCATTACGTCGCCGTGTTCTCTGACATCAGCGCCATCAAGGATTCCGAGCACGAACTGGCGCACCTCGCCCATCACGACCCGCTGACCGACCTGCCCAATCGCCTGTTGTTCACCGACCGCGCCAAGCAGGCGCTGGCCTCGGCGCAAGTGCACAAGCGCGGCTGCGCCTTGCTGTTACTCGACCTGGACCACTTCAAAATCATCAACGACAGCCTGGGCCACAACGTTGGCGACCAGTTACTCAAGGTGGTGGGCGAGCGTTTGAAAGGCCTGTTTGGCCCCGGCGTCACCCTGGCGCGCCTGGGCGGTGACGAATTCGCGGTGCTGGCAGAAAGTTGTCCACAGGTGGTGCAGGCCGCCGCCCTGGCGCAACGTGTGCTCGAGGCAATGAAATTGCCGTTTATCTTTGAAGGCCACCAACTGTTTATCAGCGCCAGCATCGGCATCAGCCTGTTTCCCAGTGATGCACTGAGCGCCGAACAGCTGCTGCGTAATGCCGACTCGGCGTTGTTCAAGGCCAAGAGTGTTGGCCGCGAGGGTTACGCGCTGTACACCGAAGAGCTGACCGCCCACGCTCAGCATCGTGTGGAAATCGCCGGTGAATTGCGCCGCGCCCTCGACCAGAGAGAGCTGCGCGTTTACTACCAGCCGGTGCACGACCTCAACGGCAGCCGGCTGATCGGCGTCGAAGCGCTGGTGCGCTGGCAGCACCCGGAGCGTGGGCTGGTGCCGCCGGGGGAATTTATTCCCATCGCCGAACGCACCGGGCTGATCGCCGACATCGACGCCTGGGTGATGGACCAGGCCTGTCGCCAGATGTGCCAATGGCTGGCCGACGGCGCGCCGCTGAGTTTTATTGCGGTGAATGTGTCCAGCCGCCTGTTTGCTCGTCGCGAGCTGTATGAGCAAGTCGCTCAGGTGTTGCACGCCAGCGGCCTTGACCCGGCATTCCTTGAGCTGGAAGTCACCGAAAGCGCAGTGATGGAAGACCCGGAAGTCGCCCTGGAGCAATTGCATCGTTTGCGTGAGCTGGGCTTGCGCCTGGCCATCGACGACTTTGGCACCGGCTATTCCTCACTGCTGCGCCTCAAGCGTTTGCCGGTGCAGAAGCTCAAGATCGATCAGGGTTTTGTCGCCGGGCTGCCGTGGGATGAAGATGACGCGGCGATTGTGCGCGTGGTCATCGCCCTGGCGAAAAGCATGGGCATGCAGGTGCACGCCGAAGGGATCGAGCAAGTGGAGCAGGCGCAGTTCTTGTCTGATCAGGAATGCGACATGGGGCAGGGGTATTGGTTTGGCAGGCCGGTGCCGGCGGGGGAGATTGATTGGGACCGAGCACCGACTATTCAGACTTGAAATACAGCCAAAATGTGGGAGCGGGCTTGCTCGCGAATGCGGTGGTTCATTGATAAATGCGGTGGCTGGCACACTGCATTCGCGAGCAAGCCCGCTCCCACATTTAGATCTGTTCACGGCTTAATTTCAGCGTTGTCCGCAAAAATCCGCTCGCAACCCCACCTCCCGCCAGAAAATTCTTTCTGGTTATATAAACATTCTTAAATAGTATTTTTAAGAATATCCGCGCTTATCTACTATCGCCCTCACGCCGCAAGCAGTGCCGCCACTGCGAGGCACTATTCATTTCAGGAGCGAGACCATGAGCGCATCTCTACGGAGCGTCGACGGCCAGGACGAAGCAGCCATTTTGCGTGAGATCCAGAGCGCCCTGCGCGATCTGCGGTTTGGCGCGGTGGAAATTACTGTGCACAACGCCCAAGTGGTACAGATCGAACGCAAAGAAAAATTTCGTTTGCAGAACCCTGGCAACAAACCGGCTTAAGCCCAGACGGCGATAGACCCGCAACTATAAGAAAAAGCCAACACCCAAGAATTCTCAGGAGCCTTCTATGTCGTCGATTCGCCGTTACGCCCTGGCCGCACTGGCCAGTGCCGTGTTTGCCGGTTCCGCCGTTGCCAAGGACTACGAGTTGCTCAACGTCTCGTACGATCCTACTCGTGAGCTTTACCAGGACTACAACGCTGAGTTCACCAGCTTCTGGAAACAGTCCCACCCGGGCGACAACGTCAAGATCCAGCAATCCCACGGTGGTTCGGGCAAGCAAGGCCGTGCGGTCATCGACGGCCTGCGCGCCGACGTGGTGACCCTGGCCCTGGCCGGCGACATCGACGAAATCGCCAAACTGGGCAAGACCCTGCCGGAAAACTGGCAAACCCGCCTGCCGGATGCGAGCACTCCGTACACCTCGACCATCGTGTTCCTGGTGCGCAAGGGCAACCCCAAAGGCATCAAGGATTGGGGCGACCTGATCAAGAAAGACGTGTCCGTGATCACTCCGAACCCGAAAACCTCCGGCGGTGCGCGCTGGAACTTCCTCGCCGCCTGGGCCTACGGCCTCAAAGCCGGCGGTAGCGAAGCCAAGGCTCAGGAATACGTAAAAGAGCTGTTCAAGCACGTGCCGATCCTCGACACCGGCGCGCGTGGTTCGACCATTACCTTCGTCAACAACGGTCAGGGTGACGTGTTGCTGGCCTGGGAAAACGAAGCCTTCCTGGCCTTGAAAGAAGACGGCGGCGCCGACAAGTTCGACATCGTCGTGCCTTCCCTGTCGATCCTCGCCGAGCCGCCGGTGGCCGTGGTCGACAAAAACGCCGAGAAAAAGGGCAACACCGAAATCGCCACTGAATACCTGAAACACCTGTACAGCCCGGCTGGCCAGGAGATTGCGGCGAAAAACTTCTACCGCCCACGCGATGCAGCGGTCGCCGCCAAATACGCCCAACAGTTCCCGAAACTGGACTTGGTGACTATCGACAAAGACTTCGGCGGCTGGAAAACTGCCCAACCGAAATTCTTTAACGACGGCGGCGTGTTCGACCAGATTTACACCGCGCAGTAAGCCAAAAATACCTGTAGGAGCCCGCTTGTTTGGAGAGGCTCTTACTGTGGCGAGGGAGCTTGCTCCCGCTGGGCTGCGAAGCAGCCCCAAAATCAGACAACCGAGTTGCACCAGGTGCAACGCGGGTACCGGTTTGGGAGCGCTTCGCGCTCCAGCGGGAGCAAGCTCCCTCGCCACAGTAAGTTACCTCTGCATTTACGGCGCGCTCCTACAGTGGTTTCTACCCTTTAACCAAGGACTCTTATGTCGCGTCGTATCTCCCCCGTCATACCCGGCTTCGGGCTGACGCTGGGCTACACCGTGGTGTACCTCAGCCTGATCGTACTCATCCCGCTGGCGGCGATGTTTGTACACGCCGCTCAACTTACCTGGGATCAGTTCTGGAACATCATCTCCGCACCGCGCGTGCTGGCGGCGTTGAAACTGAGCTTCAGCACCGCGCTGTACGCCGCCTTGATCAACGGCGTGATCGGTACGCTGCTGGCCTGGGTGCTGGTGCGCTACACCTTCCCCGGCCGCAAGATCATCGACGCGATGATCGACCTGCCGTTCGCCCTGCCCACCGCCGTAGCCGGTATCGCGCTGACCGCGCTGTACACGCCTAACGGGCTGGTCGGCCAGTTCGCCGCAGACCTGGGCTTCAAAATCGCCTACACCCCGTTGGGCATCACCCTGGCGCTGACCTTCGTCACGCTGCCATTCGTGGTGCGCACGGTGCAGCCGGTGCTGGCCGATATCCCCCGGGAAATCGAAGAAGCCGCCGCGTGCCTCGGCGCCAAGCCGTTGCAGGTGTTCCGCTACATCCTCGTACCCGCGTTGCTGCCAGCGTGGCTGACCGGTTTCGCCCTGGCGTTTGCCCGTGGCGTCGGTGAGTACGGCTCGGTGATTTTCATCGCCGGCAACATGCCGATGAAAACCGAGATCCTGCCGCTGCTGATCATGGTCAAGCTCGACCAATACGACTACCGCGGCGCCACGTCCATCGGCGTGCTGATGCTGGTGGTTTCCTTTGTTTTGCTGCTGCTGATCAACTTGTTGCAGCGGCGCATCGAACGTCCATAAGGAGGCGCGGAACATGTCCCAATCGTCTATTTCCGCCGCGTCCTCGGCCAACGCTGCCCGTCGTGGCAGTGCAGTGTCGCGACGCATCCTGATCGGCCTTGGCTGGCTGGTGTTTTTCCTGTTCCTGCTGCTGCCGCTGTTTATCGTGGTGTCCCAGGGTTTGAAGAACGGCCTCGGCGCATTCTTCACCGCGATCCTCGAACCCGACGCGCTGTCCGCGCTGAAACTCACGGTGATCGCCGTGGCGATTTCGGTGCCGCTCAACGTGGTGTTCGGCGTCAGCGCCGCCTGGTGCGTGAGCAAGTACTCGTTCCGTGGCAAAAGCATTTTGGTCACGCTGATCGACCTGCCGTTCTCGGTGTCGCCGGTGATCGCGGGTTTGGTCTACGTGCTGATGTTCGGCGCCCAGGGCTTCTTTGGCCCATGGCTGCAGGAACATGACATCCAGATCGTGTTTGCCTTGCCCGGCATCGTGCTGGCGACCATCTTCGTGACAGTGCCCTTCGTCGCCCGTGAACTGATCCCGCTGATGCAGGAGCAGGGCACCCAGGAAGAAGAGGCCGCGCGCCTGCTCGGCGCCAATGGCTGGCAGATGTTCTGGTACGTGACCGTGCCGAATATCAAATGGGGCCTGATCTACGGCGTGGTGCTGTGTACTGCGCGGGCCATGGGTGAGTTCGGTGCGGTGTCGGTGGTGTCCGGCCACATTCGCGGCGTCACCAACACGCTGCCGCTGCACGTCGAGATTCTCTACAACGAATACAGCCACGTTGCCGCGTTTGCGGTGGCGAGCCTGTTGCTGATCCTGGCGCTCTTCATCCTGCTGCTCAAGCAGTGGAGCGAGAACCGTATCAACCGCCTGCGCAAAAGTGCCGGTGAGGAATAAGTCATGTCGATTGAAGTCCGTAATGTCAGCAAGAATTTCAACGCCTTCAAGGCCCTGAACAGCATCAATCTGGACATCCAGAGTGGCGAGCTGGTGGCGTTGCTCGGCCCGTCCGGCTGCGGCAAGACCACTTTGCTGCGCATTATTGCCGGCCTGGAAACCCCGGATGACGGCAGCATCGTGTTCCACGGTGAAGACGTCTCCGGGCACGACGTACGGGATCGCAACGTCGGTTTTGTGTTCCAGCACTACGCGCTGTTTCGCCACATGACGGTGTTCGATAACGTTGCTTTTGGCATGCGCATGAAGCCGAAAAACCAGCGCCCGACTGAATCCCAGATCGCGGGCAAGGTTCACGAACTGCTGAACATGGTGCAGCTCGATTGGTTGTCTGATCGCTACCCGGAACAACTTTCCGGTGGCCAGCGCCAGCGTATTGCCCTGGCTCGCGCATTGGCGGTGGAGCCCAAAGTGCTGTTGCTGGACGAACCGTTCGGCGCCCTCGACGCCAAGGTCCGTAAGGAACTGCGCCGCTGGCTGGCGCGCCTGCACGAGGATATCAACCTGACCTCGGTGTTCGTGACCCACGACCAGGAAGAGGCCATGGAAGTTGCCGACCGTATTGTGGTGATGAACAAGGGCGTGATCGAGCAGATCGGCTCACCGGGTGACGTCTACGAAAACCCGGCGAGCGATTTTGTTTACCACTTCCTTGGGGATTCGAACCGACTGCACTTGGGTGAAGACCAGCACCTGCTGTTCCGTCCGCATGAAGTGTCGCTGTCGCGCCATGAACTGGAAGACCACCACGCGGCAGAAGTGCGCGATATTCGCCCGCTGGGCGCCACTACGCGCGTTACCCTGAAAGTGGAAGGCCAAAGCGAGTTGATCGAAGCTGAAGTGGTAAAAGACCACGACAGCCTGACCGGGCTGGCCCGTGGCGAAACCCTGTTCTTCAAGCCCAAGGTCTGGCAAAAAGCCTGAGCCCCATAGAGATCAATGTGGGAGCTGGCTTGCCTGCGATAGCATCACCTCGGTATCACTGTTAAATCGAGGTGCCTGCATCGCGGGCAAGCCCGGCTCCCACATTGGATCTGTGTTAATCCTCAGACAACGGCGCGTTTTTCTCTGATAGCCACCGGCCCCGACCGCTCCTCGATCTGCTGTTTCAGGTCACCCCGCAACCCCACCAGAAACGCCAACTCCGCCACCACAAACAACGGCCCGACGATCAGCCCCGACACGTCGTCCACAAACGCCGGCTTCTTGCCTTCGTAATAGTGCCCGACAAACTGAATCACCCAGCCCACCACAAACATGCCAACGCCGCTGCTGAGCCACACCAGGGTGCTCTGCGCTGCCAGCACATGCCCCGCCCATACCGACAGCCCCATCAACAGCGTCATCAGCATGCCCAGCGCCAGTTCCAGGCGCAGGTAAAACCACGCGGACAACAGTGCGACGACTACCGCCGGTGAAATCCACAGCCCACCCACCGGCCATTCGGGGCGTGACAGCAGCACCGCCACCGCGACCACAATCAGCGGGATGCCGATGAAATGGCTGGCGATATTGCGCGGGTCGCGGTGGTAGGCGGCGTATTGACTGAGGTGGTCGACGAGGCTTTTCATTGTTGTTCCTCCTGTAGGATGGGTGATCATGCCCTGTCAGCCTGCGCCTGACTGTCAACTGGGCGACAATCTTCGGAGTTCTCATGGACGCAGAGCAATGGCGATCGCGGCTCGCCACCGGTCATTGGTTCAGCCATTTGCCAGGTCCGTTTCAGCATAGCTTGCTGGCCCACGCCCGGCCGAGGCAGCTGACGGCGGGGCAGTACCTGTTCAAGCGCGGCGACCCGCCGTGCGGCCTGTATGCGGTGCTCGACGGCACGCTGCGCATCAGCGCGGTGAATGAACACGGCAAGGAAGCGGTGCTGAGCCTGGTGGAGTTGCCGTACTGGTTCGGCGAAATCTGCCTGTTCGATGGCCTGCCACGCACCCACGACGCCTGCGCCGTGGGGCCGTGCACGTTGTTGCAGGTGCCGCAGCAGGCGCTGCTGAACATCCTCGATCAAACCCCGCAATACTGGCGCGACCTGGCCTTGTTGATGAGCCACAAGCTGCGCTTGAGCTTTATCAACCTCGAACAGCTGAGCCTGATGCCCGCCTCGGTTCGGTTGGCCCATCGTTTGTTGATGATGGTGGAAGGTTACGGCGACACCGAGCACGCAAAAAGCGTCCTGCAACTGCCCCAGGAAGACCTGGCGGCGATGCTGAGCCTGTCGCGCCAGACCACCAACGCCCTGCTCAAAGACCTGCAAGCCCAAGGTGTCGTGCGCCTGGGCTACGGCGAGATCGAGATTCTCGACGTTCAGCGCCTGCGTGAGGCGACGCACACCTGAGGATGATAGCCTGCGCGTCTGATTAATCGAGGTGTGTTATGCGCGTCCTGTTAGTGGAACATGAATCCGACGAGGCACAGCGGATGGCCCGAGGCTTGAACGAGGCCAGCTACACCGTGGAAGTCGCGGCCAATGGCATGGCGGCGCTGCGTTTTGTGGAGAGCACCGAGTACGACCTGGTGATTCTGGATGTGATGCTGCCCGGCCTGAATGCCTGGAAGTTGCAGCAAGCAATCCGGCTGAAAGGCAAGACGCCGATGCTGTTCCTGACCACGCCGGGCGGGATTGAAGACCGGTTGCGCGGGCTGGAGCTGCATGAAGATGACTATTTGCTCAAGCCGTTTGAGGCCAAGGCATTGGTGGCGCGGGTGAAGAAATTGCTGCGGCGTGATCGTGGGCGTTGACTGCTCTGGCGCCATCGCAGGCAAGCCAGCTCCCACCTTTTGATCTTCACCGGTTTGAGTTTTTGGTTATTAATAAATAGCTTCTTATTCCTTAACGAATATATATCCCCTCCCTATACTGGTCAGCAACGTTAAACGCTGCAGGAGGGCACACCCATGCACAGCGAATCGATTCGTTACCTGATCGTGCCGGGCTGGCAAGGATCGCCAGAAGATCATTGGCAAAGCCACTGGCAGAACAGCCTGCCCAACAGTGCGCGCGTGGAGCAGGCCGACTGGTTGACCCCGCGTCGCGAAGACTGGGTGGCGGCGCTGGCCGAGGCCATTGCGGCAGACAGTACGCCGGTCATTCTGATCGCCCATAGCCTGGGTTGCATCACCGTCGCCCATTGGGCCGCGACGGCGCCGCTGCACTTTTTGCGTCAGGTGCGCGGTGCGTTGCTGGTGGCCCCGGCCGATGTCGAACGCCCTGCGTGCTCACCTGCCTTGCGTAATTTCGCGCCTATTCCGACCGACCTGCTGCCGTTTCCAAGCCAGGTGGTCAGCTCCGACAACGACAGCGCCGTCAGTGCCCCTCGGGCGCTGGAGCTGGCGCGCAACTGGGGTGCCGAAGCGGGCATTTTGTCGGGTGCCGGCCATATCAATGTGAAGTCTGGCCACCAGCGCTGGGAGCAGGGTTTTCCCTACCTCTATCGCCTGCAACACCGCCTTGAGCACCACGCCCGGCGTAGTGCCTGATATTTTTTCAACGCCCCGTCCCTTGAGTGGATTGGGGGCGGGAGCCTGCCATGAGCCTGCATGAAACCTACGGCCAGCCGCTGCTGACCTTTCCCGACGCCGACAAAAGCCCGCTGAGCATTCGCGCCAAGGCGCTGGTGTTCGTCGACCCACGCTCGCGCCAATTGCGCGAAGAGCTGGAAAGCCTTGCGCCGCGCGCCTTGCCCGTGTTGATTCGCGGCGAGACCGGCAGTGGTAAGGAGCTGCTGGCGCGCCACATTCACCGTGGCAGCGACCGCACCGGCTTGTTTGTGTCGGTCAATTGCGGCGCCATCAGCCCAACCTACGCCGACGCAGAATTGTTCGGCTACGCCTCCGGTGCCCACAGTGGCGCGGCGAGCAGCCGGGCCGGATGGTTTGGGTCAGCCAATGGCGGCACCTTGTACCTGGACGAGATTGGCGACTTGCCGTTGCCGATCCAGGTGAAGTTGTTGGCCGCGCTGGAAACCCATGAAGTCACGCGCGTCGGCGCCCATCAGCCAAGCCCGGTGGACGTACGCTTGGTGGCGGCCACCAGTATCGACCTGGCCCAGGCCGTGGCGGCGGGCAAGTTTCATGAGCGCTTATTCCATTACTTGAGCGAGGGCCGGTTAGACTTGCCGGCACTGCGCGAGCGTGTCGGCGACATTCTGTCCCTGGCCGAATACTTCTTGGGCATCTACAGCCAGCGCCTGGACCTGTCGGTGCCGTTGATCAGCGACGCCGCCCAGCGCGTGCTGGAAGACTACAGCTGGCCGGGCAATACCCGCGAGTTGGAAAACGTCATTCACTTTGCTTTGCTGGTGAGCAGTGGCGATGAGATTTTGCCCGAGCATCTGAATTTGCCGGCGCAGGGCTCGCCGCTTGAGCAGGTGCGCCGGATCTTCGAGAGTGCCAGCCCGGCTGAGCAGGAAACCTTGCGCAAATTCCTGCATGAACAAAATGGAATATCAACGTGAATAAAAGATATTGTTCGAGAATAAAAAATCTAGGTATCTTCCCTTCCACGCCGCGATAGCACTTCGCTGGCACACCATAAAGAATCGGTCGTCAGAGACGCCCCGGAATTTCGATAAGGACACTGCATGAAAAAGGTTCTGTTGTTTACCGCACTGGCGGCTGCCCTGACTGCAAGCTTCGCCCAGGCCAACGAGAAACTGGTGGTGGCCGCCACGCCGATCCCGCACGCCGAGATCCTTGAGCTGGTTAAACCGACCCTGGCCAAAGAAGGCGTGGACCTGGAAATCAAAGTGTTCACCGACTACGTGCAGCCGAACACGCAGGTTGCCGAGAAGCGCCTGGATGCCAACTACTTCCAGACCCTGCCGTACCTGGAAAACTTCAACAAGGGCAAGGGCACCAACCTGGTCACCGTGATCGGTGTGCACGTTGAACCCATCGGTGGTTACTCGAAAAAGATCAAAAATATTTCCGAGCTTAAAGACGGCGCCACCGTGGCGATCCCTAACGAAGGCTCCAACAGCGGCCGTGCCTTGTTGCTGCTGCAAAAGAACGGCCTGATCACGCTGAAAGACCCGACCAACCCGTTGTCTACGCTAAAAGACATCGCCAGCAACCCGAAAAACCTGAAATTCAAAGAGCTGGAATCCGCGCTGCTGCCACGGGTGCTGGACCAGGTTGACCTGGATGTGATCAACACCAACTACGCGCTGGAAGCTGGCCTCAACCCGGCCAAAGACGCGCTGATCATCGAAGACTCGAAGTCGCCGTACGTGAACTTCCTGGTCGCCCGCCCAGACAACAAGGACAGCGACGCTATCCAGAAACTGGCCAAGGCGCTGACCAGCCCCGAAGTTAAAGCCTTCATCGAGAAGAAGTACAACGGCGCAGTCGTGCCGGCGTTCTGATGTAACCCAAAACCCCCTTCAAGGTTTGAACGCCGACGGCTACCACAGCGTCGGCGTTTTTTATGCCCACAATTTGGAATGCAATCAAAAATGTGGGAGCGGGCTTGCTCGCGAAAGCGGTGTATCAGTCAGAGTATTTGTTACTGACAGACCGCTTTCGCGAGCAAGTCGAATCGTCGCACCGCCGCTCCCACATTTTGAACTGCATCGGTTCAGATATCGCGGCTATTGATAGCCCGGCTCAACGCCACCAACCACTTCACCAGCTCTTGCGGATCTATCCGTTTCACTTCGTTCATCATTCGTTCCCTCGAATCATAAACCCCCAACCATAGCCGCCACCTGTCAAACCCGCGAATCCGGGGGGTTATCTTTTTGGGTGATATCAATATGCTTTTTGGGTATTTAAATTTTAATTTTTATACCTTTAAAGTTCGCGCTACCCGGCGTTACCCACGTCGGATTGAACTGCGCTCGCCGCATTACCCTTGCGGCGCCATGGACTGCAAATGACCTTCGATTTCGCGTTTATCCTCAGCACCCTGCCGGCGTTTTTGAAGGCCGTGGGGGTGACGCTGCAAGTGGGCTTGATCGCCATTGCTACCTCGCTGTTGGTGGCGCTGATCAACGCCGCGCTGCTGGTGTTTCGAACGCCCTACCTGTCGCGCCTGGTGGCGGTGTATGTGGAGCTGGCGAGGAACACGCCGCTGCTGATCCAGCTGTTTTTCGTCTACTTCGCCTTGCCGGCCCTGGGCTTCAATATCTCCGGGTTCTGGGCGGCGATCATCACCATGACCTTCCTTGGCGGCGCTTACTTCACCGAAGTGCTGCGCGCCGGTGTGGAAGCGGTGCCGCTGGCGCAAATCGAGTCGGGCAAGTCCATCGGCCTGTCCAACTGGCAACTGCTGCGCCACGTGATTCTGCCCCAGGCCGGCATCCTCAGCCTGCCGGCGCTGTTCGCCAATTTCATCTTCCTGCTCAAGGAGACCACCGTGGTCTCTGCCGTGGCGGTGCCGGAGATTCTTTACACCACCAAGAGCTACATCGCGCTCTACTACAAGACTTACGAGATGCTCGCCGTGCTGACGCTGATTTGCGTGCTGCTGTTTTTGCCGCTGTCGCTGCTGCTCAGCCGCCTGGAAAGGAGGCTCCAGCATGGCCAGTTCGGGTCTTGAATTGTTGTGGGTGTCGTTGCCGCAACTGGGCAAGGGCGCCGCGCAAACTCTGTCGATTTCGTTTTTGAGCATCGCCTTCAGTACCGTCGGCGGCGTGTTGTATGGCGTGTTGCGTACCCTGAATAACCGCGCAATTAATCTGGTGCTGCGGGTGTACCTGGAGCTGTTCCGGGCCATCCCGGTGCTGGTGTGGCTGTACCTGCTGTTTTTCGGCCTGCCGATTTTCTTTGGCCTGAGCGTTCCGAGCTTCTGGTGCGCGGTGCTGGTGTTGTCGCTTTGGGGTGCCAGTGAAGTGGGCGAGGTGGTGCGCGGCGCGTTGCATTCACTGCCGCGCGGCCAGCGCGAGGCGGGGTTGTCGATTGGTCTGTCGGCGCCGCAACTCTACGGCTACGTGCTGCTGCCCCAGGCGCTGAAACGCATGACGCCGCCAACCATCAACGTCTACACGCGCATCATCAAGACCAGCTCGCTCGCGGTGCTGATCGGCGTGGTAGACGTGATCAAGGTCGGCCAGCAAATCATCGAGCGCACTTACGAGTCGGTATTGATCTACGGCGCGCTGTTCCTGTTTTTCTTCTTTATCTGCTACCCGTTGTCGGCCGCCTCCAAGGTGCTGGAACGGCGCTGGGCCCAAGCATGAGCGCATTGATCGAGTTTCAGGGTTTCAACAAATTCTTCGGCGAGACGCAGGTGCTCAAGGGCATCGACCTGAGTGTGCAACGCGGCGAAGTGGTGGTGATCCTCGGCCCCAGCGGCTGCGGCAAAAGCACCTTGCTGCGTTGCCTCAACGGGCTGGAAGTCGCCCACAGCGGCAGCCTGCGTTTTGCCGGCAAGGAGCTGCTGGATAAAACCACCGACTGGCGCCAGGTGCGTCAGGACGTCGGCATGGTGTTCCAGAGTTACCACCTGTTCCCGCACATGAGCGTGCTCGACAACATTCTGCTCGGCCCGCTGAAAGTGCAAAAACGCGAGCCGCGCGAAGCCCGCGCCCAGGCCGAAAAACTATTGGAGCGCGTGGGCCTGGCCGACAAGCGCGACGCCTTCCCGCGCCAGCTGTCCGGCGGCCAACAGCAACGCATCGCCATCGTCCGCTCGCTGTGCATGAACCCGCACGTGATGCTGTTTGACGAAGTCACTGCCGCCCTCGACCCGGAAATGGTCAAGGAGGTGCTGGAGGTGATTCAGGGCCTGGCCCGCGACGGCATGACCTTGCTGATCGTCACCCACGAAATGGCCTTCGCCCGCGCCGTCGCCGACCGCGTGGTGTTTATGGAGGCCGGCCGCATCCTCGAACAAAACACCCCCGAGGCATTCTTTACGAACCCGCAAACCGCACGCGCGCAGCAGTTCCTGGAGAAGTTCTCCTTTGTTTCAACACTGCCCAAAAAGACCAAGGAATTGGAGCTGCCATGAAAAAATTACTGCTGCCACTGCTCGCCGTCGCACTGCTCGCCGGTTGCGATAAAAAGGCCGAAGAGCCTGCAAAACCTGCTGCCGCTGCCGTGAGCGCCATCGACAAAATCAAGGCACGCGACAAGCTGATCGTCGGCGTGTTCACCGACAAACCGCCGTTCGGCTTTGTGGACGAAGCCGGTCGCTACGTGGGCTTTGATACCGACATCGGCCGCCAATTTGCCAAGGACTTGCTGGGCGATGAAAACAAAGTTGAGTTTGTCGCGGTTGAACCGGCCAGCCGCATTCCGTTCCTGCAAAGCGACAAGGTTGACCTGATCCTGGCCAACATGACCGTGACGCCCGAGCGCAAGGAAGCGGTGGATTTCACCAACCCCAACCTGAAAGTCGCGGTGCAGGCTCTGGTGCCGCAGGGCAGCTCGGTGAAAACCCTGGATGACCTGGCTACCCGCACCACCATCGTGACTACCGGCACCACTGCCGATATCTGGCTGACCAAAAACCACCCGGATTGGAAACTGCTCAAGTTCGAGAAAAACTCCGAGTCGCTGCAAGCGTTGTCGGCGGGCCGTGGTGATGCCTACGCGCAGGATAATCTGGTGCTGTTCAGCTGGGCCAAGCAGAACCCTGGCTACCGCGTGCTGGAAGAGAAGCTTGGTGACGAAGCGCCGATTGCGCCAGCGGTGAAGAAGGGCAACATAGAACTGCGCGACTGGGTGAATGCCGAGTTGGCGAAGTTGGGTGAAGAGAAATTCCTGCTCAAGCTGTATGACCAGTACGTGCGTAAAGAGCTGAGCGATGACACCAAGCCCGAGAGTGTGATTGTTGAAGGCGGCAAGTGGCAGGGCTAACTATGCGCTGACTGTTCTGGCGCATTCGCGAGCAAGCCCGCTCCCACATTCGACCGCATTCTCATGTTGGAACTCGATCAACTGTGGGAGCGGGCTTGCTCGCGAAGAGGCCATTCCAGACGCCGACTATTCCGGCCAATGCCACGCCGGCGCATCCAGAATCCCTTGCCCGACGATTCGGGTCTCCCCCAACACTTTCTCCAGCACAATCGAATTACACCCCTCATCCTGCTCCAGCGCCGCAATCAACCGGCTCGCATGCGACACCACCCACACTTGGCACTGCATGGACGCTTGGATAATCAACCGCGCCAACGCCGGCAACAGGTCCGGGTGCAAGCTGGTTTCCGGCTCGTTCAGCACCATCATGGTCGGCGGTCTCGGCGTCAGGAGCGCGGCGATCAGCAACAAATAACGCAACGTCCCGTCCGACAGCTCCGCCGCCGACAACGGCCGCAGCAACCCTTCCTGATAAAACTCAATGGCGAAGCGCCCACCCTGCAATGGCTGGATGTTCAGGCGTGCACCGGGAAACGCGTCACTCACCGCGCGCTGCAACGCTTCCGGGTCGCCGATTTCGCGAATGGTCTGCAACGCCGCCGCCAGGTCTCGCCCATCGTGGTGCAGCACCGGCGTGCGCGTGCCCAACTGCGGTTGGCGTACCGGCGCGTCCACATCGCTGCGAAAGTGATCATAAAAGCGCCAGCCACGAATGCTCTCACGCAGCAACAGCACCTCCGGCGAGCCGCGCAGACTGCCGACCTGATCGAACAGGCTGTGGTAGTTCGGCGTGTGCTGGGCGAGTACGTCCCAGGCGCGGCCTTCGCGGGCGCGCACCATCGGCCCGGAGCGCTGCACCAGCAAGCTGGCCGGGCGATAGATAGGCCCGGCCCAGATGCATTCCTTTTTTACTTCCGGGTCCAGGGAGAAAAACGACAGGCTGGGTTCGGGCAGCCCCAGCGAAATGGCATAGCTGAAATCTTCCCCGGCAAAGCCCAGGCGCAAACGCTTTACGCCCTGGCGCACGGTGGACTCAATCGGCACCTCGCCCGAGCGCATGCGCCGAGTGATGGTTTCCGGCCCGGCCCAGAACGTCGAGTCCAGCCCACCTTCGCGGGCCAGCGCGTTGATCACCCCGCCCTGGGCGGTTTCTGCGAGCAAACGCAGGGCGCGGTACAAGTTGGATTTGCCGCTGCCATTGGGGCCGGTGATCAGGTTCAACCGGTCAAGCGGCACCACCAATTTGTTGATGGAGCGGTAATTGGCGACCGCGAGAGTTTTCAGCATGTGTATTCAGTCGGTGTGGGAACCCTCGGAGTATGGGATCCTCCCTGCAGATAAGGAACCCTGAACTAAGCTCAGAGTCGCATACACACTGGCACATCGCATCACGCAAAGGAGCCTGCATGGGCGGTCGAACTATCACACTTTTCGTCGGACTTGGCCTGTTGACGCTGTTAAGCGGCTGTGGCGAGAAAAAGGCCGAACCCAAGGAACATTCACGGGTATTTGTGCAGACCGTGCAGTCGACTGACTTTGCCGCAGCGGTCACGCTGACAGGCGATATCCAGGCCCGTGTTCAAACCGATTTATCCTTCCGCGTCGGCGGCAAGATCATCCAGCGTATGGTCGACGTGGGCGACCGCGTCACCGCCAGGCAAGTGCTGGCCAAGCTCGACCCCAAGGATCTGCAAACCAACGTCGATTCCGCCCAGGCCCAGGTTGTGGCCGAACAGGCGCGGGTCAAACAGACGGCCGCTGCCTTCGTGCGTCAGGAAAAGCTCCTGCCCAAGGGCTACACCAGCCGCAGCGAATACGATTCCGCCCAGGCTGGGCTGCGCAGTAGCCAAAGTGCGCTGGCCGCCGCCCAGGCGCAACTGGCCAACGCCCGTGAGCAACTTGGCTACACCTCGCTGATTGCTGATGCGCCGGGGATTATTACCGCGCGTCAGGCCGAAGTCGGCCAGGTGGTGCAGGCCACGGTGCCGATTTTCAGCCTGGCCCGCGATGGCGAGCGCGATGCGGTGTTCAACGTGTATGAATCGTTGCTGGTCGAGCCGCCACCGGATGCGCCGATCACCGTGAGCCTGTTGGATAACCCGAGCATCAAGGCCGTGGGCAAGGTGCGCGAAGTTACGCCCGCCGTGGCCGCCAATACCGGCACCGTCCAAGTCAAAATCGCCCTGCAAAGCCTGCCTAAAGGCATGGAGCTGGGTTCGGTGGTGAGCGCCACCGCCAATGGCCCGGCCAAGGCCAGTATCGAGCTGCCGTGGGCGGCGTTGACCAAAGACCTCAACGAACCCGCCGTGTGGCTGATCGACGGCGACGGCAAGGCGCAGTTGCACAAGGTCACCGTGGCGCGTTACCTCACCGGCAAAGTGATCATTGGCGACGGCCTCAAGGGCGGTGAAAAAGTCGTGGTGGCCGGAGGGCAATTGCTCCATCCGGGGATGATCGTCGAGATCGCCGACCAGGGAGTTCAGCCATGAAGCGCCTGACGGTATTACTCGCCGCCAGCCTGTTGCTCGCGGCGTGCTCCAAGGAAGAACCGCCACCGGAGCCTGTGCGCCCGGTGCTGTCGATGGAAGTGAAAGCCGAAGACCAGGAAAACCTTGGCCGTTTCGCCGGTACGATTCAGGCCCGCTATGAAAGCAACCTGGGTTTCCGCGTGCCCGGCCGCATTGCCCGCCGCGCGGTGGACGTGGGTGCGGAAGTGGAGAAGGGCGCGTTGCTCGCGGTCCTCGACCCCACCGACCAACAAAACCAGCTGCGCTCGGCCCAGGGTGACCTGGCCCGCGTGCAGGCGCAGTTCATTAATGCCCAAGCCAACGCCCGCCGTCAGCAAGAGCTGTTCAACCGTGGCGTCGGCGCCCAGGCTCAATTGGACATTGCCCAAACCGACCTCAAAACCACCCAGGCCACCCTTGACCAAGCCAAGGCGTCGGTCAACCAGGCGAAAGACCAACTCAACTACGCCGAATTGCGCACCGACCACGCCGGTATCGTCACCGCCTGGAATGCCGAGGCCGGCCAGGTGGTCAGCGCCGGCCAGCAAGTCGTGACCCTGGCGCGCCCGGACATCAAGGAAGCGGTGATCGACCTGCCTGCCGGCCTCGCCGAGCGTCTGCCAACGGACGTGGTGTTTGTGGTGGCCGAGCAACTCGACCCCAGTGTTAACACCACCGCCATCGTGCGCGAGATCGAGCCTCAGGCCCAAAGTGCCACGCGCACCCGTCGTGCCCGCCTGACCCTGACCGAGACGCCTGCTGCATTTCGCCTCGGCACGGCGATCAGCGTGACCTTGAGCACCGCCATCGCGCCGCGCATCGAATTGCCGGTCAGCGCCTTGCAGGAGGTCGACGGCAAAACCCGCATCTGGCTCCTCGACACTCAAAACCAGACCGTGCAACCGCGTGACGTCAGCGTGATCAGCCGTGACGCCGACAGCGCGCTGCTCAATGGCGGCGTCAAACCCGGCGAGCGCATCGTGACCGCTGGCGTGAACAGCCTGAAACCCGGACAAAAAGTCAAAATCGACGAGGACAGCCCGCGATGAAAGGGAGCTTCAACTTATCCGACTGGGCCCTCAAGCATCAGTCCTTCGTCTGGTACCTGATGTTCGTCGCGCTGCTGATGGGCGTGTTCTCGTACATGAACCTGGGCCGCGAGGAAGATCCTTCGTTCACCATCAAAACGATGGTGATCCAGACCCGCTGGCCGGGCGCGACCCAGGAAGAAACCCTCAAGCAGGTCACCGACCGCATCGAGAAAAAACTCGAGGAACTTGATGCCCTCGACTATGTAAAAAGCTACACACGGCCGGGTGAGTCCACGGTGTTTGTGTTCCTCAAGGACACCACCAGCGCCAAAGACATTCCGGGGATCTGGTACCAGGTCCGCAAGAAGATCGACGATATTCGCGGCAACTTCCCCCAAGGGCTGCAGGGGCCGTCGTTCAACGATGAGTTCGGTGACGTGTTCGGTTCGGTGTACGCGTTTACCGGCGACGGCCTGTCGATGCGCCAGCTGCGCGACTACGTAGAACAGGTGCGCGCCGAGATCCGTTCGGTGCCGGGCCTGGGCAAGGTCGAGATGATCGGCCAGCAGGATGAAGTGATTTACCTGAATTTCTCCACACGCAAACTGGCAGCGTTGGGGATTGATCAACGTCAGGTTGTGCAAAGCCTGCAATCGCAAAACGCCGTGACGCCCGCCGGGGTGATCGAGGCCGGGCCGGAGCGGATTTCAGTGCGCACCTCGGGGCAGTTCGCCTCCGAGAAGGACCTTGCAGACGTCAACCTGCGGCTCAATGACCGCTTCTATCGCCTGGCCGATATTGCCGACATCAGCCGTGGCTACGTCGACCCGGCGCGGCCCATGTTCCGCTTCGACGGCAAACCGGCGATTGGTTTGGCGATTGCCATGCAGAAGGGCGGCAATATCCAGTCATTCGGCAAGGCCCTGCACACACGCATGGATGAGCTGACCGCCGACCTGCCGGTGGGCGTTGGCGTGCACAAGGTGTCCGATCAGGCGGAAGTGGTGGAAGAGGCCGTCGGCGGCTTTACCAGCGCGCTGTTTGAGGCGGTGATTATCGTGCTGGTGGTGAGTTTTATCAGCCTCGGCATGCGCGCCGGGCTGGTGGTGGCGTGCTCGATTCCGTTGGTGCTGGCGCTGGTGTTTGTGTTCATGGAATACAGCGGCATTACCATGCAGCGGGTTTCGCTGGGCGCGTTGATCATCGCCCTCGGGTTGTTGGTGGACGACGCGATGATCACCGTCGAGATGATGATCACGCGCCTGGAAAAAGGCGAAACCAAGGAGCAGGCGGCCACCTACGCCTACACCTCCACGGCCTTCCCGATGCTCACCGGCACGCTGGTGACCGTGGCCGGGTTTGTGCCGATTGGCCTCAATGCCAGCTCGGCGGGCGAGTACACCTTCACCCTGTTCGCGGTGATTGCCGTGGCGATGCTGGTGTCGTGGGTGGTGGCCGTGCTGTTTGCGCCGGTGATTGGCGTGCATATCCTCAGTGCCAACGTGAAGCCGCACAACGACGAGCCGGGGCGCGTAGGGCGTGCGTTCAACGGCGGCATGCTGTGGGCCATGCGTAACCGCTGGTGGGCGATCGGCATCACCGTCGGGCTGTTTGTGGCGTCGGTGTTCTCGATGCAGTTTGTGCAGAACCAGTTCTTCCCGTCGTCGGACCGCCCGGAAATTCTGGTGGACCTGAACCTGCCGCAAAACGCCTCGATCAACGAGACCCGCAAAGCCGTCGACCGCCTCGAGGCGATTATCAAGGATGACCCGGACATCGCGCGCTGGAGCACCTACATCGGCCAGGGCGCGATTCGTTTCTACCTGCCCCTCGACCAGCAATTGGAAAACCCCTACTACGCACAGTTGGTTATTGTGAGTAAGGGCCTGGAAGAGCGGGGCGCGTTGATCGCGCGCTTGCAAAAGCGCCTGCGCGATGACTTTGTGGGCATCGGCAGCTATGTGCAGCCGCTGGAAATGGGCCCGCCGGTGGGCCGTCCGATTCAGTACCGAGTGTCCGGCAAAGACACCGACCAAGTGCGTAAACACGCCATCGAACTGGCCACCTTGCTCGATCAAAACACCCACTTGGGCGAGATCATCTACGACTGGAACGAGCCGGGCAAAGTGCTGCGCGTGGACATCGCCCAGGACAAGGCGCGGCAGTTGGGGCTGTCGTCGGAAGACGTGGCGCAGTTGATGAACAGCGTGGTCAGCGGTGCGTCGGTGACCCAGGTGCACGACGATATCTACCTGATCAACGTGGTCGGTCGCGCCGAAGACGCCGAGCGTGGTACGCCGGAAACCCTGCAAAACCTGCAGATCGTCACGCCCAACGGCACCTCGATTCCGCTGCTGGCTTTCGCCACCGTGCGCTATGAACTGGAACAGCCGCTGGTGTGGCGTCGCGACCGCAAGCCGACGATCACCGTCAAGGCCTCGGTGCGCGATGAGATGCAGCCTACGGATTTGGTGAAACAGCTGGCGCCGACCATCGACAAATTCAACGCCGAGCTGCCGGTGGGTTACAAGGTGGCCACCGGCGGCACCGTCGAAGAAAGCGGCAAGGCCCAAGGCCCGATCGCCAGGGTGGTGCCGTTGATGCTGTTCCTGATGGCGACCTTCCTGATGATCCAGCTGCACAGCGTGCAGAAGATGTTCCTGGTGGCGAGTGTGGCGCCGCTGGGCTTGATTGGCGTGGTGCTGGCGCTGATTCCCACGGGCACGCCCATGGGCTTTGTGGCGATCCTCGGCATCCTGGCGCTGATCGGCATCATCATCCGCAACTCGGTGATCCTGGTGACACAGATCGACGCCTACGAACGCGACGGCTACACGCCGTGGGATGCGGTGGTTGAAGCCACTGAGCATCGGCGCCGGCCCATTCTGCTGACGGCGGCGGCGGCCAGTTTGGGCATGATCCCGATTGCCCGCGAAGTGTTCTGGGGGCCGATGGCCTACGCGATGATTGGCGGGATTATCATTGCGACCTTGCTGACGCTGCTGTTCCTGCCAGCGCTGTACGTGGCCTGGTACAAGATTCGCGAGCCCAAGCAGGAACATCCGGAAAAACGCGGTTAAAAAATGTGGGAGCGGGCTTGCTCGCGAATGCGGTGTATCAGTCGACCTATCTTTTACTGACCCACCGCATTCGCGAGCAAGCCCGCTCCCACATTTGGATCTCCACAAGGCTAAGGTGATGTATGAAACTTCCCTAATTGCCCTGTGTGCTCCCCTCAGCCCATCAAGTGTTTTACCCTCGACCACCCTTTGCACACAGGTCGACCCCATGATTTCCCTGCGCCATGTTCTCCTGGTCTGCGGCTTATTGCTCTCACCGATCACCTGGGCAGCCTTGCTGGAAAACGCCTTGTGGCGCGTCGAACTCGACCCCGCCACGCTCGCCCTGCGCGTCACGCCTGCCGGTAAAACCCCGGTGCAAGCCTCCAGCGGTGTTGCCACGCACGCCGTCAGCGAGCTGCAAACCGGCGCTGAACAGGCCGCCTGGCAATGGGACAACGGCGCCTACCACCTGACCGCCCGCCTTGAGCGCCGCGACCTTTCCCTGACCATCAGCGCGCGCGAGCCGGGCCAGTTGCCGCTGCTGCGCCAACCCGCCGAGGCCATGGGCAAAGGCTTGATCTGGCCGTTGGCCGAGGGGCATTACGTGCCTGCCGACAACCCGATCTGGAAGGCGTTTTTACTGGAGCAGGGCGAACTCAACACCACGCAAGACCTCAGCCTGCCGCTGTGGGGCATGGACCACGGCAGCTTCACACTGAACTGGTTGCTGACCAACCCCTACAACAACCACGTGCAATGGCAGGCCGACGGCCAGGGCCTGGCCCTGTCGGTGGCTCACGAATTTACCCGTCTTGACCCCACGGCGCCGATGACCTTGCGCCTGCACCTGGGCGACGCCGACCCATTGGCCGGCGCCAAGCGTTATCGCCAATGGCTGGTGGAGCAAGGCCGCTATGAACCGCTGGCCGACAAGCTGCGGCAAACGCCGGAGGCCGAAAAACTGCTTGGCGCCAGCCATATCTATCTATGGGGCAACAGCCTGCTGGCACCGACCGACGTGCGTGACTGGCCGCTGCTGGTAAAGCGCTTGCGCGATCATCCACTCAAGGGGCTGTTGGACAAAGAGGCGACTCAGGTTTTGGCGCAGGCCAGGGGCTTGAACCTTTATGAGCAAGGCGTGTTGTTGCGCGGCCTCAATGCGGCGATCAATCAGCAAGCGCGGCAGGCCTGGCAAGTCGAAGAGCCGGACATGGCCCGACTCGCCGCCCGCTATGGTGAGCTGCGCAGCGAGCTGGCCAGGGAGTTTGCCGGGGCCTTGACCGACACCCCTGAGACCTGGGGTAACCAGACGATTCAATCCCTGCGCGACGCCGGACTGCCGCGTCTGTTGCTGACCCTGGGCGAAGGCTGGGAAGGTGGCCTGTGGCACCCCGAAGCGATCCGCGCCGGTGTCGAGGCGGGTTACCTGATGGCGCCCTACGACTCCTATGAAACCGCCTTGTCCGCCACTGAAAACCCGGACTGGACCACCGCGCACCTGGGCGCCAGGGCCTACCGCGACTGCGCGATTGTGCTCAAGGACGGCAAGCTGCAAACCGGCTTTCAGCAATCGGGCCACTACATCGACCCGCGCTGTATACGACCTTTGCTGGAAGCGCGGGTGAGGGCTGTGCAGGCTAAAGCCGGTTTCAACGCCTGGTTCCTTGATGCCTACGCCGCAGGTATGGTTTTCGACAGCTACCGTGAAAGTGCGCCCATGACGCAGGCGCAGAACGCTGAAGGCAATATCGACGCTTCCCGCTGGATCAACACGGTACTCAAGCTGCCGGCGGGCTCCGAAGATGGCAATGCCAGCACCGCCCAAGGCGTCCTGTTTGCCCACGGCATGCAGACGCCGGTGATCGGCTGGGGTGACCGGCAGATGACCCAGGACAAGCAGTCGCCCTATTACGTCGGCGACTGGTACCCGCCGGAACAGCCGACGGTGTTCTTCAAGCCCGTGCCGTTGAAAGAGCCGTTTCGCACACTGTACTTCGACCCGACGATGCGCCTGCCGCTGTACCAGGCGGTGTTTCACGGCTCGGTGATTACCACCCATCATTGGTTATTCGACAGCCTGAAGCTGAGCAATGTGCGGGCTGAGAACGAGCTGACCCAACTGCTCTACAACGTGCCGCCGCTGTATCACCTTACGGAGGCGACCCTTGAGCAGCGGCTGCCGATGATTCAGCGTCAGGATCGGTTTTTCAGGCCGCTGCATCAGCGTTTGGCGGCTCAGACGATGACCGATTTTCGTTGGCTGACGGCGGACAAACAGGTGCAGGAGACCACGTTCACCGATGGCACGCGGTTGGTGGCGAATTTTTCAGCCGGGGAAAAAGAAGGGTATGCCGGGCGCAGTGTGACGGCGCTGGTGGTGGGTGAGAAACCTGAGGTGTATCAGGTGAAATAGCTATCGCAGGCAAGCCGGCTCCCACAAGGGAATGCATTCCAAATGTGGGAGCTGGCTTGCCTGCGATGAGATAGGTATCTACACAACTCGAGCTAGACGCTTAAACACCAGTAGGTAGAGCTTTCGTGGCGAGCGGGCTTGTCCCGCGTTGGGCTGCGTAGCAGCCCCAGAACCAGCCACTACGAAGTAGTCTGATACACCG
>NZ_JAUTYR010000163.1:0-541 GCF_041946035.1 Pseudomonas sp. AMR01 | reverse complement strand
ACCGTGACGGGCACAATCAGCGACTTTGGGTTGCAGTCCATTGCTGGCTTGTACCCAGAGATCGAGTTCACGGCAAGCGGCCCTGCGGTTGCCAGCGGCGGCCGCCTGCTGGTCACCCAACCGATCAGGACGACACCGACTTCCGGTGGCGCGTTCACCGTGAACCTTCAGCCGAACGATGAACTGGTGCCGGTGGGCACGTACTACAAGATCTCCGTCAGGTGGCTGAACGACCAGGGCGAGTTCGTCCGCGCTGATTCCCCGAACTGGAAACTGAATGTTCCGGCCAGTGGCGGCGGGATTGCGGACCTTATCCGTTTCCCGTTCGGCCCCGTGCTCAGCATCACCTCGCCCACGCCGCCTCCGATATGGGTCGGGCTCGGCGCGTCCTGGCTGCAAATGGATCCCAGTGACCCAAATAACCCGAACAACCCTGCGAACACAGGCGATTACTACGAATTGGAGGACGTCTGATGGTGTTGCAGTGGGTAAAGAAGGGCAACCTCAAAGGGCCCAAGGGTGACATTGGTTCATGGCCGAT
>NZ_JAUTYR010000162.1:0-543 GCF_041946035.1 Pseudomonas sp. AMR01 | reverse complement strand
TTTTCGAAGTGTAGCAGATCGGTGATCTTTCCTCTGTTGAGGTGCTCCAGGTATTCGGCTTGTGTAATGCTCTTTTTGAAACCTATATTGATCTCTGCCCCTTCATCGGCCTGCATGATGTACCACATTTCGGTCTTTCCGAAGGAGTTGTGGCGTTTCCTGGCAATCTCATCATTTGGATGCAGTTGCACCGAAAGTTCGGTCTTTGCATCTATGAACTTGATCAAAAGCGGAAATTCAGTATCAAACTTGTTAAAGTTCTTCTCTCCCAACAGCCTTTCCTTATACTCCCCTAAAAGATCATCTAAGGTCTTCCCCTTTAAAGGTCCATTAGCTACCACAGAAATATCACCTTTGAGACCGGAAATCTCCCAGCTCTCACCAAGATCTTCCCTATTGGAGCTCTTATTAAGTATGTTCCTTAGTTTGTTCCCTCCCCAAATCTTTTCTTTTAGAATAGGTTCGAAACGGATAGGATAATTAAGCATTCCATCTTCTTTAGTTGGCAAAGATAAGCAATGGCTTATGCTCCTTAAATTCTCC
>NZ_JAUTYR010000161.1:0-544 GCF_041946035.1 Pseudomonas sp. AMR01 | reverse complement strand
CCCGAAGTGACCGTCTCCATCGAGCTGAACGTCGCACGTTCGCCCGAAGAGGCCGAGCTTCAGGCGTCCGGCAAGTCGATCCAAGAATTGGCCGCCGAAGAAGAAGCCGCTGCTGAATTCGAGATCTCTGAACTGTTCGACGACATCGGCTCCGCTGCTGACGAAGACGATGACGACTCGAACATGGTGCGCACGCCTGAGGGCGACGCGCAGGACGACAGCAACAGCTGATCGATCTGTCAGAAGCAAAGATTTAACGCCGTGCGGTCCTCCGCGCGGCGTTTTTCGTGGCCCTCCCTGCCGCCCTGCGGTTTGGGCGCTCAAACCCCTGCAAAATCGGTTAAATTTGTGCTTTGCTGTCCCCATTCAGCTTGGAGTATGCCACTTGCGCTACATCACTTTTACCACTTGGGAGAATAACGACGGGGCCGACTATGATGTCACCCTGCGCGCGATAGAAGAAAAGCGGCTGCCCGCGCTCAAAGGTTTCGGCGCCAGCCGGATCACGGTTGTGCGCACCTCTGATCGGACCAGCGCGGTCATT
>NZ_JAUTYR010000160.1:0-544 GCF_041946035.1 Pseudomonas sp. AMR01 | reverse complement strand
CGGTTGTCCTTTAGCAGCGCGAAGTCGACACCTTTGCTGTCCTCAGTCTCGCTCGGGCTTTCCTCCATCGTAGCAAACAACAGCGCCGCTGCGATCCATAAGCCCGCCGCCAGCGCAATCGCCGCGATCACCACGCCCCGGCTTTGGAACAACCCCGACATCAGCAACCCGGCGAAAATCACCACGCCGACAGAGGACACCGAGCCCGCCATCCCTGTCACCGCGCCGCGCCGGGTCTTGCCCACGGTCTTGCCCAAAATCTCTTTGAAGGACACAGAACAGGCGGCGCGGCAGACAGCCAAAACAGCCAGTGCGGCGATCACAGCATAGCCCGCGGTGGCACCTTCAAGGCTCAGCGCCGCCAGCGCGATCAGCGCCGCCGCCACCCCCTGCCCGACCGAGCCCCAAACCCAAGCCCATTTGCGCCGGGCCATGCGTTGCACCATCCCCGCTAGCGCGATCTGCGGCAATAGTGACCCCGCCTCGCGCACCGGGACAAGCGCCCCGGCAAAGACGGCTGGCGCACCTAATGCACTCAGCAACC
>NZ_JAUTYR010000159.1:0-544 GCF_041946035.1 Pseudomonas sp. AMR01 | reverse complement strand
CGTGTATGCCAATATCTACGGCGGAGCAATATACCTCGGGCGGGGTACGCGGTCCGGCGATACGTGGTCATTCACCGATTGGGACCGGCGTACCAATATCGGCGTGGAAGAATCCGACGTCGTGCAGGTATACCCAGTCGGCGACAATTACAAGGTGATTGTCAACAACAAGACCATCATCGATTGGGACGACGTATCCGGATACCCGGTCGATTCGTCACACCGGCATGTCGGATTCGCGCAGGAATTGCGATTCATCAACCTCGTGCCCCAATTCTCATGGGGTATCGCGTCATTCAGTGCGCGGGCGGGGTTGACGGATTTCGAGGCGTTGGCTACCGACGTGGCGACGGCGGTATCAGATTCGGCAACCGCCGTGTCCGTGGCGAACAGCAAACCGAATTACTCGGATATCCCGATCGATTCGTTGGCCGATTCGATTTCGGACACCGAGGACACATCGATCCCCCGCGCGCTCATGTCGTACGGCGCATCGACATCGACGTCATCGGGCGGAGCGTCGGGCGGTTCACATTCGCACCCG
>NZ_JAUTYR010000037.1:0-44190 GCF_041946035.1 Pseudomonas sp. AMR01 | reverse complement strand
CAGGACGCCGGGTTAGCCGCGCTGGGCCAAGGATGGCCCATCGCGGCGGCCCACGGTTTCAAGCCGGAGTGAGGGCATGCCAAGCCTAAGCGAGGCACCGAGTGGTGGGGCGAGGACCTTTTGGTTACTTTTGGGTCCTTCCAAAAGTGACCCGCTGTAAGAGCGGAACCGATATCAGCCCCCCCAAAATAACGGATATGTACCCAGTTAAAGCCTCAACCCAAAACAACACCTACCGCTTCAGCTTGCGCTTATTCCGATACTGGTCAATCACCACCGCCACCACAATAATCAACCCCTTGATAATGTCCTGGATATACGCATCCACCCCAACAAAGGTAAACCCGCTGGCCATCACCCCAAGGATCAGCGCCCCAATCACAGTCCCGGTAATCCGCCCTACCCCGCCCGCCAGGCTGGTCCCGCCAATCACCGCCGCCGCAATCGCATCCAACTCATACGACATCCCCATCCCGGCCTGCCCGGTAGCAGCCCGTGCCGAAGCCACCACACCCGCCAACCCCGCCAGCAACCCGGCGATGCTGTAGACAATAATCAAATGGCGCTTGACGTTAATCCCCGACGTGCGCGCCGCCTGCATGTTGCCGCCAATGGCATAGGTGTACTTGCCATACTTGGTGTACCGCAGGGCGATATGAAAGATCACCGCCACCACCAGAAAAATAATCACCGGCATCGCACCATGGCCGATCGCCGTGTACGAATCCGACAGCATGCTCACCGGCTGGCCTTCGGTGTAATACCGCGCCAAGCCACGGGCCGAGACCATCATGCCCAGGGTCGCGATAAACGGCGGAATACCCGTCACCGCAATAATGCTGCCGTTGATCGCCCCCGCCAGCAGTCCCACGCCAAGCCCCATCGCCACCGGGATCCACACCGGCAAGTCAGTCAGGCTGGGAAATACCGCCCGGGAAAAGTCAGAGGTTTGCGCCAGGCTCGCGGCGATCATCGCCGACAGCGCCAGCACGGAGCCGGACGACAAGTCGATCCCCGTGGTAATAATCACCTGCGTCACGCCAATCGCCAGCAGGCCGATGATCGACACTTGCAGAATCATCAGCACCAAACGCTGGGAGTTCAGCAGGAAGCTCTGGTCGCGCACGATCCAGCCAAACAGTTCAAACACCAGGCCGATGCCGATCAGCACCAGAAAGATGCTCAGCTCAGTCGGCAAGCGGCGACGGTGCTTGACCGGTGCCGTGGCAGGCTTGTTGTCTGTAATTGCGTTCATAGCCGATCACCTTCTTATTCTGTATTCAGTGGACTGCGGTCATCCCGGAAGCCAGCTGCATGACTTTTTCCTGGGTCGCCTCGCTGCGATCCAGAGTGCCCATCAGGTCGCCTTCGTGCATCACCATCACCCGGTCACTCATGCCCAGCACTTCAGGCAGCTCAGAGGAAATCATGATCACCGCCATGCCTTCGCTGGCGAGGAAGGAGATCAAACGGTAAATCTCGGCCTTGGCGCCGACGTCGATGCCGCGAGTGGGCTCATCGAGAATCAGCAGGCGTGGGTTGGTCATCAACCAGCGCGCCAGCAAGGCCTTTTGCTGGTTGCCGCCAGACAGCGTGTCGATGCACTGTTCAAGGGATGGCGTTTTCACCCGCAGCTTCTTGCACATGTCTTCGCACAGCGCGCGCAGGGCTTTCTGCTGGATAAAACCGTTGCCCGAATAGTGCGGCAGCACGGCCATCTCCATGTTTTCCAGCACCGACAGGCACGGAAACAAACCGCTGAGCTTGCGGTCCTCGGTCAACAGCGCGAAGCCTTTCTCGATGGCCATGTGCGGGTCGGTGATACGCACCGGCTTGCCGTCGAGGGTTATTTGCCCGCCGCTGCTTGGGGTGATGCCAAAAATGGTTTCCGCCACGTTGGTACGGCCCGAGCCCATCAACCCGGCAATGCCGAGGATTTCACCGGCGTGCAGGTCGAACGACACGCCTTTGAACACACCGTCCAGGCGCAGGTCGCGCACCGTAATCAGCAGTTCACCCACCGGGTTTTCGCGCACCGGGAACAGCTGGCTCAGCTCGCGGCCGACCATCATCGAGATCAGGCTGTCGCTGTTCATGCTGTCGGCGCGTTGCAGGCCAATGTAGTGGCCGTCGCGGAACACCGCGACTTCGTCGGCGATGGCAAACACCTCGTTCATTTTATGGGTGATGTAGACGATGCCTTTGCCCTGGGATTTCAGGTCGGCAATGATCGAAAACAGGTGGGCCACTTCTTTATCGGTAATGGCCGACGTCGGTTCATCCATGATCAGAATGTCGGAGTCGTAGGACACCGCCTTGGCAATCTCGACCATCTGCCGTTCGGCGATGCTCAGGTTGCCCACCTGCTCCTCGGGGTCCAGGTTGATGCGCAAGCGGGCGAGCAGTTCGGCGGTGCAGCGGTGCATTTCGCGGTGGTTGACCATGTGCAGGCTGTTGAGCTGTTCACGGCCAATCCAGATGTTCTCGGCGATGCTCATGTGCGGCATCAGGTTGAGTTCCTGATGGATCATCGCAATGCCCGCCTTCTGCGCCGCCAGCGGTGTTTCAAACACGACGGGCTTGCCGCGCAGACGGATTTCCCCCGCGTCGGGCTGATAAATACCGGCGATGATTTTCATCAGCGTCGACTTGCCGGCACCGTTCTCGCCCATCAGCGCCAGCACCGAGCCCGGGCGCACCCGCAGTTGCACATCGGCCAGGGCCACGACGCCGGGAAAGCCTTTGCTGATATTGACGATTTCCAGCAGGTAGGGTTCTTCGAGCAGCGCAGGCTGGATACCGGGAGGCTGCGAGACAGTCGCTTGAGCGAGCATAAGGAGGTACTCCATCTGCAGGGCGACCGTGGCCTCCCTGCCGGCTTATTGTTGTAATGTCAGAGCTACTTGAAGTCTTTGACGTTTTCCGGAGTGATCAGCTTGAACGGAATGATCACGTTCTGCTCGACCGACTCGTGCTTGGCCATCTTGCGCGCAGCTTCGACCGAACCCACAGCCTGGCCATTGGCATCCTGGAACACCGAGACTGCCAACTCGCCCTTGGCGATTGCGTTCAAGCCGTCTGGCGTACCGTCGACACCGCCGATCAGTACACTGCCCGCCTTGGTGCCGGCCGCCTTCAGCGCCATGGCCGCACCAATGGCCATTTCGTCGTTGTTGGCGACCACCGCGTCGAACTCACGGCCTTGGGTCAGCCAGTCGTTGACCAGGGTCATGCCTTTGTCGCGCAACCAGGTGCCGCTCTGTTCCTGCTCGATCTTGATGTTCGGGTACTTGGCCAGCACTTCCTTCACGCCTTTGGTGCGGTTGGTAGTGGCGTTGTTTGCAAGGTCACCCAGCAGAATCACCACCTTGCCCTTGCCGCCCATTTTATCGGCCAGATATTGCATCTGTAGGCGACCCGCCTCCAGATCGTCGGAAACCACCGCGACTACGTCTTTGGGCAAGTCTTTCTGGTCCGGACGGCGATTGACGAACACCAACGGGATACCCGCATCGGTGGCGGACTTGATGATGCGCGCCGTCGAGGCCGTGTCCACCGGGTTAACGATGATCGCGTCGACCTTCTGGCTGATAAAGTTTTCGACCTGGCTCAGTTGCTTCACCACGTCGGCGCGGGCGTCTTCAAACTGCAGCTGCACACCATCACCCTTGGGATAGGACTTGGCTTGCTTGTCCATGTCTTCGCGCAGGTAGGTCAGAAAGGTGTCATCGAACGCGGACATGCTCACGCCTACCTTGAGGTCGGCGGCGGCGGCAACGCCGCTGGCCAGCAACAGTGACAGGGCCAGTGCGGTAAAACGGATCGGGGTCTTCATGAACGGTCTGTCTCCAATTTCTTGTTGGTTTTTTGGACGTGGCGTTTATCAGAACGGGGCTTGCGAAGACGGCAGTCGAACAACCGGTGCGCCTGGAATGCAGCAGACCAGGGCGCCTTTGTTTTCGACGCACAGCACATTAAGGAAGGAGAAATAAAACGGCCGGGCGCGGGGCAGACCGCGTGGCGTATTGGCAGGGCGTAAAACTCGCAGTACAGCGTTAAAGATTTTCATCTGACGGTACCTGGTTGTTTTTGATCTTGTTTTTGTTGAGCCGTGCGGATCGAGTCCGAACGTACTTTATGCAACCTGGAAATGACTTTATTGGAAAATTAATTCCATATCAACACTATTTGGAATTTAGTTCTATTTTTCTGAAAAAGCCCTACAGCACCGAGGTTTCAACCACCTGCTGGAGCTCATGACTGAGGCGTGCAGCGTCCAATATACGGGTGGTTTCCAGCGCGTCATAGGCGTCGACCGGCAGCGGCCCCTGCCCTTGCACAGCCCTGTGCAACTGGTGATAAAACTGCGTCCAGCAGCCTTTTTCCGACGGCACCCGCTCGCGCTCCGCGCCTTGCTCAAACCAGCCCCAGCGCCGGTGTTCCTCGGCGCCCCAGTGTTCACCTTCGGTTTTAGGCGATTTGCCGGCCAACAGCAATTCCTCCTGACCATCCAGGCCATCGACGGTGTAACACCCCAGCGTGCCACTGACTCTGAAACGCGGCGCCTGGCTGTTTTGCAGCGCACTGCCCCACAGGTGCGAGATCACACCGTTGGCGTGGGTCAGGGACACGAAGAAGCCGTGGTCGAGGGTCGGGTATTGCGGGCTGAACTGGAGTTGCGCAAATACCCGGTCCACCGGGCCAAACAGTTGCATCGCCTGGTCCACCAAATGGCTGCCCAGGTCGCGCAGCCAACCGCCGCCACTGGGGTTACCCACGGCTTGCGGGCTGTAGCGCTCCACGCGGGATTCAAACCGGGTGATGTCGCCCAGGGCGCCGGCGGCGATCAGCTTGCGCAAGGTCAGGAAATCCGAATCCCAGCGCCGGTTCTGATAAACGCTGAGCAACACGCCCTGGCGCTCGGCAGCGGTAATCAAGGCCTGAGCCTGTTCCGCGTTGCTCGCGAACGGTTTGTCGCTGACCACCGCCACGCCGTGTTCGATGGCTTCCAGCACCAGGGCCGGGCGACCTTTGAGGGTGGTGGAAATCACCAGGGCATCGACACCCGCCTCGACGATCTGGCCGATGGAGTCAAAGGCCTTGAGACCGGGATGGTCACTTGCCAGTTGCTGGCGGCGCTCCGTTGAACGGGTCACTACACCGACAAAGATCGCGCCTGGCAGGGTCGCAATCAGCGGAGCATGAAAAAAGCGGCCACCGTGGCCGTAGCCAACCAATCCGATTCGCATGGGTCGATTCCTTTATTGACAGAGTTCACGGGTCACCCGCTCCAGCATCATCCGGTTGGACGCGTCCGGCCGGTCTTCCCAGGCAAACACCGAAACCGTGGCGATGCCGTCGAACTTGATCTCGCGCAGGGTGCCGAAAAACGCCTCCCAGTTCACTTCGCCCTGGCCGATGTCCAGGTGCTGGTGCACGGTAGCGGTCACGCCCGGCGGGTTGACGATATAGCGCAGGTTGGAGGATGCGCGGTGGTTGTAGGTGTCGGCGATGATCACGTGGCTGAGTTTGGAGCTGGCGTATTTGAGCATCGCGGCGATGTCGCCTTTGCCATCGTCATAGAAGAAGGTGTGCGGCGCAGCATAGAGGTAGTTGATCCAGTCACGGTCGAGGCCGCGAATGATGTCCACCGACTCGTTGTTGCGCTCGCAGAAATCGTACGGGTGCGCCTGAATATCCAGCTTGACGCCTTCTCGCTCGAACTCCGGCATCAGCTCGTCCATCGAGCGCATGAACTGGTTTTCGCAGACCAACGGGTTGTCGGATTGGCCGGTGAACTCGGTGTTGACCAGCTCGCAGTCCATTTCCACGGCGATCTGAATCGCGCGTTTCCAGTTGCGCACGGCGGCCACGCGCAGGCCTTCATCGGCGGCGGCCCAGTGGTACATCGGCAACAGCGAGGACAATTGCACGCCGGCGTCGCTCAAGGCTTTGCGAAATTCCTTGATGCGCGCGCGGTCGACGCGGGCGGCTTTGTAAAAGGGCAGAAAATCTTCGCGGGGGGACAGCTCGATGTGCTGGTAGCCAAGCTCGGCGGCCTTGTCGACCATTTGACCGAGGGGCAAATGGCGGTACATGTAGGGGTCTAGTGCGATGCGCATACAGGGATCTCCCGAATCTGATGCTGAAACCCGGTCCAATGTGGGAGCTGGCTTCTGTGGCGAGGGAGCTTGCTCCCGTTCGACTGCGTAGCAGTCGCCTGCTTTTGGGGGCGCTTCGCACCCCAGCGGGAGCAAGCTCCCTCGCCACAAAAAGCCCGCTCCCACATTTGATTGCATTCCAATTGCGGATTGAGGGTTAACCGTAGAAATGCGGCCGTGGCGGCAGGCCGACTTTCACGATCTGCTCGCTGTTCTGCGCTTCGATGCAGGCATCCGCCGCCACCGCTGCTGCATAACCATCCCACGCCGACGGCCCGCCGACTTGTCCGGCACGCACGCTGTCGATAAACGCCTGCAATTCCACGTCGTACGCGCCGATAAAGCGGTCTTTCCAGTCCATCAGAATCGCATTCGACAGCTTCGCACCGCTGCGCATTTGCACCTGCGACGGTTCCGGCAGTTTGGCGATGCCGGTCTCCCCCACCACTTCGCACTGAATGTCATAGCCGTATTGGCAATTCACAAACACTTCCACGTCGATACGCGTGCCTTTGGCGGTTTCCAGCAATACGATCTGCGGGTCACGCAGGTGGGCCAGGGCTTTGCTCGACTTGCGCGGGAACACCACCTGAACCGACACGTAGTCGTCGTTGAGCAGCCAGCGCAACACGTCCAGCTCGTGGATCAGGGTGTCGGTGATCGCCATGTCAGTCTTGTAGTTCTCGCCCACCGTCGGGTTGCGATGCGCGCAGTGCAGCATCAACGGCTCGCCGATCTGGCCGCTGTCGATCACGGCTTTCAGGGCGCGATAACCTTCATCGTAGGGGCGCATGAAGCCGACTTGCACCAGGCGTTTGCCGTAGGCCACTTCGGCGTCAACGATATTGCGGCAGCCTTCGGCGGTCACGGCCAAGGGTTTTTCGCAGAACACCGGCTTGCCTGCAGCGATGGCAGCCAGCACGAACTCTTCGTGGCTCGGGCCCCAGGACGTCACGAGAATCGCCTCGACCTGCGGCGAATTGATCAGCGCATGGCCGTCGGCATACACCTCGGCACTCAGTTTCAGGTCAGCCACCACCTTGGCCGCTTGCTCAAGGTTGATGTCCGTCACCGCCACCACCTGGCTATTGAGCAAGGTCTGGCTGCAACGACGAATATGGTCACGGCCGATGGCGCCCGTACCGATCACTCCAAGCTTCAAAGACATGGGAAACTCCTTCTTGTTGTTAGTACTGCCGGGCCTTGGCCAGGCGTTCATTGAGTTGTTTGGCCACCGCGTCAGTGCGCGCGCTGGTGGACACTTGCGCCACACCTACCCGCCACCACGACAGGTATTTGTGGATCATGGTTTTGGGCAGCACCTTGATATCGATCAGCGTCGACACCGTTTGCGTGCGCGCATCGGCCAGCGCCGCCTGCAACTGCTCCACGGTGTTGACCTTGTAGGTCTTGCAACCATAGGCCGCTGCGCTCATGGCGAAATCCACCGGCACAAACCCACCGTCGAGCTTGCCGGTTTCAGGGTTACGGAAGCGGAACTCGGTGCCGAAGCTGTCCATGCCGTGTTCCATCTGCAGGTTGTTGATGCAGCCGAAGGTCATGTTGTCGAGCAGCACTATGTTGATCTTGCGACGCTCCTGGATTGAGGTGGCCAGCTCCGAGTGCAGCATCATGTAAGAGCCGTCGCCCACCAGCGCATAGACCTCGCGCTGCGGCTCGGCGAGCTTCACGCCCAGGGCGGCGTTGACCTCGTAACCCATGCACGAATAACCGTACTCGACGTGGTAGGTGTTGACCCCCTTGCTGCGCCAGCTGCGTTGCAAATCACCCGGCAGGCTGCCGGCGGCGGCGACAATAATTGCGTCGTCGGCCAGGGTTTCGTTGAGCACGCCAAGCACGCGGCTTTGGGTCAGGCAGGAACCGGTCAGCTCGATAAATTCGCGCAGCACCGCCGGGTCCATGTGGTCGTTGATTTCCGGGACGAAGTTTTCGCTCTGGTAATCGGCCTGGTAGATACGGTCCACCTCGGCATCCAGCTGCGCCTTGGCATCGCGGGGCTGGTCAGCCCAGTCGGAGCGGTAGTCACCCAGCGCAGCAGCCAGGGCTTCGAGGCCCTCACGGGCGTCCGCCAGCAGCTGCACGCCGTCGAGTTTCAGTGCATCGCACGGGCTGATATTGAGGTTGAGGAACGTCACCTGCGGGTGCTTGAACAGTGACTTCGATGACGTGGTGAAATCGGTGTATCGAGTGCCGATGCCGATAATCAGGTCAGCTTCCGGCGCCAGCAGGTTCGCGGCGAGGCAACCGGTTTCGCCGATACCACCAAGGTTCAGCGGGTGGCTGGACACCACAGCGCTCTTGCCGGCCTGGGTTTCCGCGAAAGGAATATCAAAACGCTCGGCAAACGCTTGCAACGCGGCATTCGCACCGGCGTATTTGACCCCGCCGCCGCAGATGATCAGCGGCTTGCGCTTGCCGCGAAAAGCCGCCAGCGCATCGCCAATCATCGCTTCGGTGGGCAGGCGACGCTCGATACGGTGCACGCGCTTTTGCAGGAAATAGTCAGGATAGTCCCAGGCTTCGGCCTGCACATCCTGGGGTAACGCGAGGGTCACCGCGCCGGTTTCGGCAGGGTCGGTGAGCACGCGCATGGCGTGAATGGCAGCGGTCATCAACTGCTCGGGGCGGTTGATGCGGTCCCAGTATTTACTCACCGAGCGAAACGCGTCGTTGGTGCTGATGCTCAGGTCGTGAAATTGCTCGATCTGTTGCAACACCGGGTCCGGCTGGCGGCTGGCGTAGACATCGCCGGGCAACAGCAGCAGCGGGATACGGTTGGCCGTTGCGGTCGCGGCAGCGGTGAGCATGTTTGCCGCGCCGGGGCCTACCGAGGACGAGCAGGCGTAAATTTTGCGGCGCAGGTGTTGCTTGGCGAAGCCAATGGCGGCGTGGGCCATACCTTGCTCGTTGCGACCTTGATGCACGATCAGGTCGCCGCTGTCCTGCTCCAGCGCCTGGCCCAGGCCCAGTACGTTACCGTGGCCGAAAATCGTGAAAATCCCGGCGACGAACTTGCTCTGCACGCCATCGACTTCGATGTATTGGTTATCCAGAAACTTCACCAGGGCCTGGGCCATGGTCAATCGTGTTGTGGTCATCACGTGCACCCTGTGTAAATGCAATTCCATTGATCAGCAGATATCCAATGTGGGAGCTGGCTTGCCTGCGATGGCGGCGTGGCAGGCACCTTATTTGCTACTGACAGACCGCTATCGCAGGCAAGCCAGCTCCCACAGGTTTGATCGGCGTCAGGTTCGGGAATTTCGCAAGTGAGTGATGCTTGCCCCCAACGCCTGCTGGATATCCGCAAGCTCATGCACACTTTCAGCGAACGGCTCAAACGACAGGTAGCCGCTGTATCCGGTACTCAGCAAGGTGTCGATCTGCGCCGCATTGCCGAGGATATCGCCCTCGCCCACCAGCACGCGGTGGCCGTCGCGGATCGAATTGAGCGGCGCGTCGGCGTCTTCCACGCCGGAGATATGCACCAGCCCAGTCAGTTCAGGGAAGAACTCATGCTCGCTGGCCAGGTGGTGATGGAAGGTGTCGTGCACCAGGCGGAACACATCAAGGCCGCCGATGGACTGGATCGCGTCCACCGCCACGCGTTTGCGGCGCAGGGCGCATTCTTCAAAGCCCAGTGGCTCGATGAAGCCAAGAATGCCGTACTCGCGCAGGATCGGCGCCAGCTCGCTCAACGCCGTACGCAGGCCGGCGGCACGCTGGGCTTCAGTGCGGGTGTCGCCACGCTCATTGAGCGGGCACATCACCAACCCCTGGGCACCGCATTCACGGGCATAGGTAGCCAGCTTGATCGTCTGGGCGCGGCGCTCGTCATTCCATACATCAAAGGGGTACAGCGCGTTGATCGACAGCACCGTAATGCCCTGCACCGCACACAACTCACGGACGCGGCTGGCGGGCGTGCCAAATTCGATTTCGTGGCCCTTGAGGTCGTTGCGGATCTCGATGGCATCGCATTTCAGTGCCGCCGCCAACTGGATAAAATCCGGCAGGGAAAGGTTAGGCGCGACCATGCGGTTAAGGGCAAAGCGTAGAGGCGATTTCATTGTTGTTGTTCTCCGTCAAAACCGATTAGAGGTCCAGCAGCCAGCTGTGCTGCGGGTCGTTATGGAAATGCCAGGCGCGCTTGGGCCCGGCCATCACGTTCAGGTAATAAGACTCGTAGCCATACGGCACGCTGACCGGGTGGTAACCCTTGGGCACGACGACGAGGTCGCTGTTTTCCACGGCCATGGCCTGGTCAATGCTGCGGTCGTCGGTGTAGACGCGCTGAAACACGTAGCCCTGGGGCGGGTTGATCTGGTGGTAGTAGGTTTCTTCGAGAAAGCTCTGGTGCGGCAAATCATCGGTGTCGTGCTTGTGCGGCGGGTAGCTCGACGAATGCCCGGACGGCGTGCGCACTTCCACCACCAGCAGCGAATGGGCAGGCTCGCTGTCGGGCAGGATGTCGCACACGTAACGGGTGTTGGCGCCTTTGCCACGCACACTGCGCTTGCACTGTTCCGGGCGAATCAGGCGGGGTTTGTAGCCAGGCGCACCGGGCGCGGCGCAGACGGCAATCTGCACGTCGCTCAACGCGGTGACCTGGGCGTCGGTGGCCGGCGGCAGGTAGGCGGCGAACGGGGATTTGTCGTCAAACACCGACTGGCGATCGCCGAGGTTCTGCCAGTTGAAGCCCTCGCCTTCGATGTTCACGCGCCCGCTGAGCAGCACCAGGCACAGCTCCTGATCGCCGGGGGTAACCGGCAGGGTTTCGCCCAGGCTCAGGCGGTAGGCGGCAAAGCCGACGTACTCCAGGCGCCCGTCTTCGAGGGCGACCATGGTTTGCCCACGTTTGTTGCTTTTGACCAACAAGCTCATCACTCAAGTCCTCTCGTTGAGAAGCGCGCGCAAGGTGTCATAGCCTTTTTTCGCATAGATATAGCTGGGCGCCACTGCCGGGTCCTGCTCGGCCTCCACCACCAGCCAGCCTTCGTAACGGGCAGCGAGCAGCACATCGAGCAATTCGGCAAAGTTGATATCGCCGTCGCCGGGCACGGTGAAGGTGCCGTTGACGATGCAGTCGGGGAAGCTCCACATCTGGTTGCGCGCCAGTTGCACCACCGGTTTGCGCACGTCCTTGAAGTGCACGTGGCAGACGCGGTCGATGTGTTTGCGCAGCACCTCAAGGGGTTCGCCACCGCCCATGTAGCAGTGGCCCGAATCGAACAGCAGGCCGACTTCCGGGCCGGTGCGGCTCATTAGCTGGTCGATGTCTTCCGGGGATTCGACGTAGGCGCCCATATGGTGGTGGTAGGCCAGGCGCACGCCCTGAGACAGGGTGAAACGCGCGAGTTCGGTGAGTTTGTCGGCGTAGTCCTGCCAGGCCTGTTCGCTGTGAAAACGCGGGCGTTCGATCAGGCGGACTTTGGAGCCCTGGATGGAATCGGCGACTTCGCCGTACACCAATACCTTGGCGCCGTTGTGTTTAAGCAGCTCGACATGGCCGGCGATGGCTTCGATTTCTTGCGCCACCGAACAGCGGGCCAGGCGGCTGGAGTACCAGCCGGAGACCAGCGCCAGGTCGTAGGGGCGCAGCACGTCGCCGACACCTTTGGCGTCTTTGGGGAATTTGCCGTTGAGCTCGAAGCCTTCGTAGCCGATGTCCTTGCCTTCGCTCAGGGCGGTGCTCAGGGGCGTTTCACCGCCCAAGGCCGGCAGGTCGTCGTTGCTCCAAGAGATCGGGTTGATGCCAATTCGGATTGCGGGCATGGCTGCACCTATTGTTATTGTTCAGATATCACTGAGTTCTGCTTTATGTGGGAGCGGGCTTGCTCGCGAACGCGGTGTGTCAGGCAACACTTCTGTAACTGAACCACCGCATTCGCGAGCAAGCCCGCTCCCACATTTGATTGCATTCCACATTCAAGAAGCGGGTTTAGGTTCGGGAACTTCGCCAGGCATTGATCAGTTGCTCGAACGTCGCCTGCACTTGCTGAATCAACACCTCATCGTCAATCTCCCCCGCCATCCACAAACGGCTCGGTTCCTGGAAGATCGTGCGGCCGACGGCAAAGCCGCGGCATGTGCGGCTCTGGCTGGCTTGCCTGAAGCCGTCGGCGAGGCATTCGGCCGAGGCGTTCAGGCCCAGCAGCACCACGCCACGGCAGTACGGGTCGCGTTCCTGAATCAGTTCGTCGAGCTTTTTCCAGTCCTCGGCCGACTGCGCCTCGATCTTCCACCACGCCGGGTAGATACCCAGGTTGTACAGGCGCTTGAGGCTGCGATAGAGCACATCCGGGTAAGTGGATGGGTGATCCTTAGGCGGGATGACTTCGAGCAGCAATTCATGGCCGCTGACCAGTGACGCTTCATACACCGCCTTGAGTTGCGCTTCCTGTTCCAGGCGCAGCATCGGTTCGTCGTCCGGGTGGTATTGCACCAGGCACTTGATGATTTGCTCTTGAGGCCAGGCGATCAGGTTGCTGCCAATCGAGCGACCGTGTTCAAACGCCAGCGGGCGCGAGTTCTGCACTTCCACCGGGCGCGCGATCCACCAGCCACGACCGCTGGCGGCGTTCAGCGCGTCCTGGCCAAAGCGTTGATCGGCCAGCAGGCCCACGTCGGCTTCGACGCCTTGCTCGGCCAGCTTCGTTTCCACGCGTTCGATGGCCTGAATAAACAGCTGCTTGATGTCGCTGATGCGGGTCGGGTCCTGGCCGCCTTTTTGCGCCAGGTCTACCAACTGCCAGCGGTGATCGAACGCAAACACAAACAGCTGCTTCCAGGATTTGCGCGGCACCGTGACGCGGTGCAGGCGTTGCAGGGTCACGTCCTGGTCGGGCCGGGTGATCGGCACCGGGCTGTTGAACAGGTAATCCAGTTCGGCCGGGGTCGGCATGGCCGGGGCGCAGGCGTGACGGGAAACGACGAGGCCACCGCAAGCGTTGGCTAACTGGCTGCAACGCTCATCGCTGGCGTCGTCGAGCCAGCCGCTGAGAAAGCCCGACATAAAGGCATCGCCGGCGCCGAGCACGTTTAGCACTTCAACCCGCACGCCGGGGTAAATCGCACCGTCTTCCAGACGCGCAGGAATTGCGCCGTGGATCACCGTGCAGCCTTGGGGGCCGAGCTTGACCACCAACGTGGCCGGGGTCAGTTCACGCACGGTGCGCAATGCGGTAAGCAGATCCTCACTGCCGCCAGCGATCAAAAATTCTTCTTCGGTGCCGACGATCAAGTCAAAGCGCGGCAGGATTTTCTGCACGTGCGCGCTGACGGTCTGGTCGGCGACAAAACGGGTTTCGCCGTCAGCCTTGCCCGCCAGGCCCCACAGCACCGGGCGGTAGTCGATATCCAGCACGCGCTTGACGTTGTGCCTGGCGGCATAGTCCAGCGCCTGAATGCTCGCTTTGTACACGCCGTCAGTGGAGAAATGCGTGCCGGTGATCAGCAGCGCCTTGCTGGAGGCAATGAATGCCTCGCTGATGTCTTCGGCGCGCAGGGCCATGTCGGCGCAGTTCTCGCGGTAGAACACCAGAGGGAAGGTTTCGCGGTCCTTGAGGCCGAGCAGCACCAAGGCGGTGAGGCGCTCCGGGTCGACCTTGATGCCGCTGACATCGCAGCCTTCGCGGGCCAGGGATTCGAGCAGAAAGCGGCCCATATGGTCGTCCCCTACCCGGCTCAGCATCGCCGACTTGAGCCCAAGCCTTGCAGTGCCGAAGGCAATATTGGCGGAGGACCCACCGAGGTACTTGGCAAAGCTGGACACGTCCTCAAGCCGCGCACCGACTTGCTGTGCATAGAGGTCGACGCCCAGGCGCCCGAGGCAAATCAGATCCAATTGACGCCCACTGGCAAAACGAGTCTGGCCCATGCTGGCTCCTGTTATTTTTATCAGCCTGCGTTGTGCCGCCGTGGCGACGGCAAACGCTCTTGGTGAAGCCAGACTAGAACGTTCAGCGACACCAATCAATATTTATTCCATAATTATTTTTAGTGGAATATTTTTTCCAATAAACACACACAAAGGCTCTGCCCCGAGCGTGCATCGTTTCAGCAGGCCACGTGCGCCGTGATGCCGGGGTATTTTTTTGCGCCTACGCTGTAGACTTGCGCCACCCATCGCGCACCAGAAGAACAAGCCAGAAGGATTGCCCATGCCCGAGACCCCTTCAGAAGACGCTCTCGCCAGCCCCCCGCTCAATGCAGAGCGCCTGTTGCAGCTGATCACCGACGAATACGAAAGCCTGCCGCGCCAACTCAAACGCATCGCCAGCTACATGAGCCAGCAGAGCGACCGGATCATGGTCGACCGCATCAGCGACATCGCCCGCGAGTGCGAAGTGCACCCGTCGGCCATCGTGCGGTTTTCCCAGCGTTTCGGCTTCAGTGGCTTCAGTGAAATGCAGGCGCTGTTTCGCGAGGCCTACACCCACAAAACCACGCCGGTGCAAAACTACCAGCAGCGCATTCGCAGCATGATCGCCAACAAGTCGCAGAAAGCCAGCGGCGGCGACCTGGCGCGCGAGTGCGTGAATGCCACGCTGTCGGGCATCGAGCGGCTTGGGTTGGAGCTGGATGATGTGGCGTTCGAGAAGGCGGTGGATTTGGTCGTGAATGCCGACAACATCTACGTCGTCGGGGTTCGCCGTTCCTTCGCGGTGGCGGATTACCTGGTCTACAACCTGCAACACACCAACAAGCGTATTCACCTGATCTCAGGCCTGGGCGGCAGCTATCGCGAGCAGATGCGCAGCGTGCGCGCAAATGATTTGGTGATTGCGATCAGCTTTACGCCGTATGGCAAAGAGACCCAACACTGCCTGCGCATTGCGCAGCATCACCAGGCTAAAACGCTGATCATCACAGACAGCAACCTGTCGCCCCTGGCCAAGCGGGCGAACGCGGTGTTGTTGGTCAATGAAGGGTCGTCGTTTGCGTTTCGCTCGTTGAGTGCGACGTTGTGCCTGTGTCAGGCGCTGTTTATTGCCGTGGCATATCGGTTGGAATTGAAGGTGGATGAGATTCATGAGCAGGTTGGGTTTGATGACTGACCCTGTTGCCCCCAACCTTCGCTGTGGGAGCTGGGCAAGGCTCGGCGCTCGACCCAGCGGGGGTTAAGCCGCTATTAACAATTGCGTGAGTATTCGGCCGTGATAGCGGATCTGCGCGAGGGTCAACGCGGTGTAGCCGATAATCACCGCCGGCGGCAAACGTGCCTCCCGGCAGAACGTGCCCAGCGGCTGCAATGTCAGCCCGACCGCAGCGGCGCGGGTGCAGAAATCCGCTTCTTCGACACCTGAAGGCAACCACAGCACAAAGTGCAGCCCGGCCTGTTGACCGCTGACCGTGCAGCCTGGCGGCAGACAATCGAGCAAGGCGTCGCGCCGCGCCTGATAGGCCTGGCGCGAGGCACGCAGGTGGCGCACAAACGCCCCGCTGCGCATGAATTCGAGCAGGCCCAATTGATCCGTGGCGCCCACCGAATGCCCCGTGAGTCGCAAAGTTCGCAGCAACGTCGGACGCAGCGCCCTGGGCACCACCATGAATCCCACGCGCAAGCCGGGAAACAGGTTTTTGTTGAAGCTGCCGCAGTAGATAACCCGGTCGGCGCCATCCAGGGATTTAAGCGCGGCCAGCGGCGCGCTGTTGTAATTGTACTCGCTGTCGTAATCGTCCTCGATCACCCACGCGTCGGCGCGTGCGGCCCAGTCCAGCAGAGCAAGGCGACGCGACACCGACAGGGTCATGCCCAGCGGCGCCTGATGCGCGGGCGTGACGTAGGCCAGGCGCGCAGTGTCGGGGAGCCTGGCGGTATCCAGCCCTTCATCGGTGACCGCAATGGCCTGAACCTGCGCGCCTGCCAGGCTGAACAGGCGTCGCGCCGGTTTATAGCCGGGATCTTCAACGCAGACCGTGTCGCCGGGTTTGAGCAGCGTGCGCGCGATCAGGTCGAGGGCATGCCGAATGCCGGTGGTGACAATCACCTCATCGGCCTCGCATCGCATGCCGCGATAGCTGCGCAGGTAGTCGGCGATTTGGTCGCGCAACGCCGGCAACCCGGCGGTGTGCGCGGCTTCCAGCACCCCAGGCCCCGCCGAAAGCAGGCCTCGGGAGATACACCGCGCCCAGCTTTTGAGGTCAAACAAACTCGCGTCCGGGCGCCGCGCCACAAACGGTACGTGGCTTTGCACGCCAGCCTCCGGCTGATCGGCGACGACCTCACGGCGCGCAGCCCCACTCGGCACCGGGGCCGCAATAAACTGCTCGGGAATCACCGCGCACACCCGTGTGCCGGAGCCTGCCACCCGTTGCACATAACCTTCGATATGCAGGCGCTCGAACGCCGCTTCCAGCGTACCTCGGGACACCAGCCAGCGTTCGGCCAGGCTGCGCGTAGACGGCAATCGACTGCCCGCCGGTAATTGCCGGCTCAGGATCGCCCCGCGCAAGGCCTCGTACGCGCCCTGCTGCTTGCCCGCGTTCAGTGCATCCGGGCGCGGCAGGTCGAGTGCATTTGCAGCTTTTCCTCGGCTCATAGTGGTCCATTCTTCCCTGGCATAAGTGGCTCACAGAATTAAACCACAACGCCGGTAGAGTTCGGGCTCTACCCTTTGCGAAGAAGCTCCCCATGACTCAACGCGCCCTCTCCACCGGGTTCTGGCTGGCCCTGCTGACCGTGCTGATCGCCTTGCCGCGCATCACCTTGGACCTGCACCTGCCGGCCCTGCCCGGCATGGCTGATTATTTTCACACCCGCGACAGCCAGCTCCAACTGGTGCTCACGCTTTACACCCTGGGCTCGGCGATCTCCTTGCTGGTCAGCGGCCCGTTGACCGACCGTTTCGGCCGCCGACCGGTGTTGCTGGTCGGGCTGTTCCTGTATGTGCTGGCGACCGTGACCTGCGCCCTTGCCGACAGCATAGGCACGCTGATCGTCGCTCGTCTGTTCCAGGCCCTTGGCGGTTGCTGCACCACCGTGATCGGCCGCGTGATCGTGCGCGATTATTTCGACCGCGCTGAACAGGCGCGCCTGCTCGGCCTGATCTCCATGGCCATGGCCATATCGCCCATGGCTGCGCCGGTGCTGGGTAGCCTGATGCTGCCCTTTATCAACTGGCGTGGATTATTTGTGGTGCTCGGCGTAATCGGCGCGGTGCTGTACCTGGTGGTCTATCGCCGCCTCCCGGAAACCCGCCCGCTTGAAGTGGCCGGCGCACCACCAGCCAACCTGATGCGCCTCTACGGCCAACTGCTGCGCGACCGTTACTTCCTGCGCTACGCCCTGGCAATCGGCTGCGTATACAGCACGTATTTCCCGTTTATCAGCGAGTCATCGGCGCTGCTGCAGCGCGGCTTTCAGCTGTCTGCCACGGCGTACGCGCTGGTATTTGCCGCGACCATCAGCGGCTACATGCTCGGCGCCAATCTGTTTCGGCGCCTGGTGCTGCGGTATGAAGCCGACCGCCTGATCAACGCCGGCATCGGCCTGAACGTGCTGGGCAGCCTGGTGCTCGCCCTCGCAACCACGGCGTTGCCGCAGCACTGGCTGGCGATTGTGCTGCCGATGGTGGTGATCATGGTGTCGGTGGGGATGGTGATTCCGGCGTGCCAACTGTCGGTGTTGCAGCCGTACGGGGCGATTGCGGGAACAGCGTCGGGCTTGTTCTTTTTTATCCAGATGTTCCTGACGGCAGTTAGCAGTTGGGTGACCGGGCTGTTATCCGACGGCACTTCTCAACCGTTGGTTATCATGACCTGCGTCGCCAGCGCCCTGCTGGTCACAGGCTGGCTGACCCTGCACAAAAACAAAAGTGGGAGCGGGCTTGCTCGCGAAAGCGCTGTGTCAGCCAGCTCATGATCAGCTGGCAGACCGCCTTCGCGGGCAAGCCCGCTCCCACAGGGGAACGAGCCTGGCTCGGTTTTAGTGCATGAAAATCGCGATCAGGATGATGAGCGGGATTGGCACACCGAGGAACCACAGAAGTAATGAGCGCATGAGGGTCTTCCTTAATTAACGAACAAAGTTTTCAGTTTCGACATACACCACAGCATCCCGACGGCGACCGCCAAAGGTGGCTGCGAAGCTGGCGAAGAACGCACCGATCAACAGCGACACAAAGGTCCACAGCGACGCATAAGCAGCGGCTTTTGCAGCAGCGTCAGCGGCTTGCTTGGCTTTGACCTTGGCATCTTCAATCGCTTTACGGGCATCGCCGTAGACTTTGTCAATACGCGCTTCGGCGTCAGCCTGGCTGAGGTTGGTGCGCTGGCTGATCAACTGGGCCAGGTAAGTACGGTCTTCTGGAGCCAGTTGGCCGTCGTTGCTCAGGGTGCGGGTGAAGATGCGTGCAACAACACCGTGAACGGCGTCATCACTGACGGCGGCTGGGCGATCATCGCGAAACAGGCTGTCGACGTAGTAGTCGAAGTCGCCGCTGTTGGCTCCTTTGGCTGCACCGCCGGCTGCTTGAGTCAGGCCACTGGCGGCGCCCGAAGCAACGCTGGCACCGGCTTTCACACCGCCGCTGACGACACTGCTGACCGAACCGACCACCAATACAGCGGTGACCAAGGTGGCAACTGCCCAGGCCAGGAAGCCGTGAGCGGTGTCGCGAAAGTACACCTCATCGCCGTGCATGTTGGCCCATTTGACGCGCAAACGGCCGGCGATGTAGCCGCCCAGGCCCGATGCGATGATCTGGGTAAATGCCAGCCAGACGATCGTGGAAATGCCAAGGCCCTTGGCGCTGATACCGCTGTCAGCCCACGGCGATACCGCCGAAAAGCCCAGGCCGAAGCCCAGCAATACCAGAATCAGGGAGAGTGCCGCGGCCGCAGCGGCCCCTGCGAATATCGCCCCCCAGGAAACCCCGGAGACGGCGCTCGACTCTTGCAGCGTGGATGAGGATGTGATCATTGTTGTTTAGCTCCCGGCAGGAAAAATGGCGTTACAAGTCTCAAAAGGGACAGTGCAGGCACCATGCCAGTCGTCGCAAAAATTAATTGTCTTTGGTTTCAATGAGTTAGATAAATTGAACTTACCTGAACCTTGCAATTTGCAAGAATCGACAGTTTCAAGCGGGCGTTATGCATTCCCTGCTTGAACACAGCACCTGTGGGAGCTGGCTTGCCTGCGATAGCGGCGTGTCAGGCTATTACTGTGCGATTGATTCACTGCCATTGCAGGCAATCCAGCTCCCACAGAGGTGAGCAGCGCTCATGAAATTTGTGTCATTTTTGCCAACATGAAGTTTAATTTAGGAAGCGTTCAGGTATTTGTTGGCAAAATACCCGCACTTCTAGTGTGAATCGCTCACCAGGTAATCCTATGACCCGTATTTTGACCATCGAGGATGACGCCGTAACGGCCCGCGAGATCGTCGCTGAGCTGAGTAGCCATGGACTGGACGTAGATTGGGTGGACAACGGCCGCGAAGGCCTGGTCCGCGCTGTGAGTGGTGATTACGATCTGATCACCCTCGACCGCATGCTGCCGGAGCTGGATGGCCTGGCCATCGTCACCACCTTGCGCACTATCGGGGTTTCGACGCCTATCCTGATGATCAGCGCCCTCTCCGATGTCGACGAACGGGTTCGCGGCTTGCGTGCCGGCGGCGATGATTACCTGACCAAGCCGTTCGCCTCCGACGAAATGGCGGCCCGCGTCGAAGTGCTGTTGCGCCGCAAAAGCACGGTCAAAGATTTCGAAACCGCCCTGCGCGTGGCGGATTTGGAACTCAACCTGATCAGCCGCGAAGCCAGCCGTGCCGACCAGCCGCTGAGCCTGCTGCCCACCGAATACAAATTGCTCGAATTCCTGATGCGCAACACCGGGCAGATCCTTTCGCGGATGATGATCTTTGAAGAAGTCTGGGGCTATCACTTCGACCCGGGCACCAACCTGATCGACGTGCACATCGGTCGCTTGCGCAAGAAGATCGACCCACCGGGCCTGACGCCGCTGATTCGCACGGTACGAGGTTCCGGCTATGTCATTGCTGAACCCCTCTAAGGGTTGGCGCTCTTCCAGCAGCCGTTTGCTGGCGCTTTACAGTTCACTGTTCGTGGCCTGGAGCTGCATCCTCATGGGGGTGCTGTATTACGAAGTGTCCGGGTACCTGGGCGATTTGTCGCGCCACTCCCTGATGCAGCGCCAGCACCTGTTTCAACGTTTTGACGGCGAAGAACTGGTGGAAGCCCTGACCACCAGCATGACCTTCGACATGAAGGGCGTGGACGCCTATGGCCTGTTCGATGAGCAATTTCGCCCCCTGAGCGGGCCGATCCGCGCCGTACCGCCAGACCTGCCGCTGGACGGCAAGATCCACGCACTGGCCAACTGCGTCGATTCCGACGACCCCAAACTGCCCAAAGACAGCTGCGACGCCGTGGCCACCCACACCGAAGACGGTCGCTGGCTGGTACTGGTGCGCGCCAACGGTTCGCTGTTTGGCGTGACCCGCATCATCTGGCATGCGCTGTTGTGGGCGCTGTCCCTGACGATCATTCCAGGTGCTGCTGGCTGGCATCTGTTACGCCGACGCCCCTTGCGCCGGATTCGTGTCATCCAGGCCAGCGCCGAGGCCATCGTCGCCGGCGACCTGACGCACCGCCTGCCGCTGTCTAACCGGCGTGACGAACTGGACATGCTCGCGGCCATCGTCAACGCGATGCTCGACCGTATCGAAAAGCTGATGAACGAGGTCAAGGGCGTGTGCGACAACATCGCCCACGACCTGCGCACCCCGCTCACGCGCCTGCGCGCGCAGTTGTACCGCATCAAGCAACAAGCCGAGGAAGACTCCGCCCACGCGGTCAAACTCGACGATGCAATCGCTGAAACCGACACCCTGATGGCGCGATTTCGCGGGTTGTTGCGTATTTCGGAACTGGAAGACCACCAGCGCCGCTCCGGCTTCCTGGTGATGGACCCGTTGCCGCTGCTGCGTGAATTGCATGACTTCTACCTGCCTCTGGCCGAAGAAGGCGAGCTGCAACTGGTGCTGGACGTGCCGGAATCGCTGCCGTGGATCACCGGTGACCGGGCGCTGTTGTTTGAAGCCCTGGCCAACCTGCTGAGCAACTCGATCAAGTTCTCCCCGGCGGGCGGTGAAGTGATTCTGCGCGCGGTCAATGACGCCGGCAGTACACGCATCGAAGTGCACGACTCGGGGCCGGGCATTCCGAAGGCCGAACGGGATGCGGTGTTCCAGCGCTTTTATCGCGTGGACGAAAGCGACCAGCAAGGCGGGTTCGGGTTGGGCTTGTCGATTGTGGCGGCGATCATCAACTTGCACGGGTTCAAGCTGGAAGTCGGTTCCAGCCTCAGCGGCGGTGCGTGTTTGGTGCTGGAATGCCGCCAGCAATTGATGCCTGAATAACCCTGAGAGCCCAAACACCACAAAACCCTGTGGGAGCTGGCTTGCCTGCGATAGCGGTAGTCCAGACAATAAACAGTTTGCCTGATACACCGCCATCGCAGGCAAGCCAGCTCCCACATTGGACTCGCTGCGGCTGTTAGAAATTAGCCCGGAGCGCCTCAAGCCCACCGCTGTATACGCCGGTAAATAACTCCTCGACCTCTGCATCCGTAGTCCCCGCTGCCGGGGTAAACACGCCGGACCAGGTCACTTTTGCCGACGACTCCGTCAACGCCTCAACCTTCAACGTGGCCAGATAAGCGCTCACCGGAAACGGCGATTGCTCGATGGAGTAGCTGTAGGTGCGTGCCACGTTTTCAAAGCTCTGCAGCCGCTCGACCACCACGCCGCCATCCGCTGTTTCCAGATGACGCACACGCCCGCCGTCGCTTGCTTCGCTCTTGACGATAAACGGCAGCCAGTCCGGCAATGAGTTAAAGCCACCGACCAATTGCCAGACCTGATCCGCCGACACCGGGATTTCAATTACTGAAGATGCTGTTGCCACAATAAATACTCCTGACAATAAAAAAGAATTCAGATAGCCATGCTGTCGGGCAGACGACAGGGATGAAGCACTGTACGCCACCAGGTTGGCGACTTCATCCACATTGGCCGCTCGCTGGATGATCGACGTAGGCCGCGCATGGCGCACAAACACATCGGCCTCGTCCCGCGCACTACGCCCGGACTTGGCCGTGGCGTCTTTGAGCATCTGCTCCAGGCCGTCGGTGAAGGTCGGCCCCGCTCCCTGACACACTGCCATCGCAGGCAAGCCTGCTCCCACATTTGATGCTGCGCCGTGATAGATCCCTTCTCCATAGCTTGTAAAACCCTGCCGATATGCCTAGCTTATGCGCCCTTCCCGCCCTGCGCTCTAAGGCCTTGCCCCCATGGTTTTGCGTTTTCGCTCGTTCCCACCTTCACGTTTCGCCCTCGGCCTGCTGCTCAGCGGTGGCATCGGCAATAGCTTCGCGGCTGAAATAGAACTGCCTGCGGTGAAGGTTCAGGGCCAGGACGAGTCCGGTTATCGCACTGACACCGCCTCGGTCGGCGGTTTCAATGAAGCCCCGCTGCTCGACACGCCGGCCTCGATCACCGTGATCAACGCGGCCATGATCAAGGACCAGCAAGCGCGCCTGCTCAGCGACGTGCTGCGCAACGACGCTTCGGTCGGCGACAGCTACGCACCCGTCGGCTACTACGAAAACTTCGTGGTGCGCGGCTTCTCACTGAACGCGGCGAGCAGCTACAAAATCAACGGGCGCACCATCACCGGCGAGCAGAACGTCGCCCTGGAAAACAAACAGCAGGTCGAAGTGCTCAAGGGCCTGGCCGGTTTGCAGAGCGGGATTTCCGAGCCCAGCGGCGTGATCAACTACGTGACCAAGCGCCCGGAGGATGTGCGCTCGGTGACGGTGTCCACCGATGATCGCGGCAGCGGCTATATCGCCACGGATGTCGGCGGCTGGTTTGGCAGCGAGCAGCAGTTCGGCGTGCGCGCCAACGTCGCCCATGAAGACCTCAATTCCTATGTGGAACACGCCAATGGCCAGCGCGACTTCCTGTCCCTGGCATTCGACTGGAACATCAGCCCGGATGCGGTGTTGCAGCTGGATGCGGAATACCAGAACAAGCAGCAGCGCTCGGTGCCGGGGTATCAGTTGTTGGGCGGCACCGAAGTGCCGCATGACCCATCGCCGAAAAAGCTGTTGGGGCATCAAAGCGGCTCGCATCAGGTTGGCATTGACTCGTTGAACTTGAACGGCAAGTTTGAGTACCGTTTCAGCGATCAGTGGAAAGGCAGTGTCAGCGCGGCGCGCAGCAAAGTGGTAATTGACGACTACAGCTCGTTCGCCTGGGGCTGTTACTACGTAGGTACCTGCAACGCCAACACCTTCAGCCCGGAAGGTGACTACGACATCTACGACTACCGCAGCCCCGATGACACGCGCCGTGACGACGAAGTGCAGGCGGCCATGACCGGGCTGTTCGACACCGCAGGGCTGGGCCATGAACTGACCTTCGGCACCAGCGCGTTTCGTCGGGTGGTCGACAAGCGCGATGCAGTGAACGACTACATCGGCAGCGGCACTATCAACGAAGACGCGCCAACATTTGCCACAACCGACAAACCGCTGAACGACAGCCATCGAAACCTCGACAGCCGCCAGTACGGGGTGTTTGTCACTGACCGTATCAGCTTCAATGAGCAGTGGCAGCCCCTCATCGGCGGGCGCGAAGTACGCCTGGATGAGCAGGCTTTTGACAAAGACGGCACTGAGACGCGCCACACCCAGCAATACGTGTTCCTGCCCCAAGCTTCGTTGATCTACAAACCCGTGGAAAACGTGTCGCTGTACACCAGTTACAGCAAGGGTTTGTCCCTGGGCGGCACCGCGCCGTGGTTCGCCGACAACTCAAGCGAAACACTGGCGCCGACCGTGTCTCGGCAAATTGAAGCCGGCGTGAAATACGACTGGCGCCGCATCAGCTTCGCCGCCGCCGTGTTCCAGACGCGTCAGGCTTATCAATACGCCAAGCCGGACGGCACTGGCGCGTTCACCTATGTGCAACAGGGCGAACAAAAAAACACCGGGCTGGAACTCTCCGCCAACGGCTGGGCGACCGAGCGCCTGCAAATTGCAACCAGCGTCGCAGCAATCCGCGCGCGCGTGACCGGCAGTGGTACGCCGGATTACGAAGGCCATCAGGCGATCAATGTGCCAACACTTCGTGCCAGTGTGTACGCCGATTACGCGCTGCCGTGGGTGAATGGTTTGGCCGTGCTGGGCGGTGTGCAATACAGCGCGAAAAAGTACGCCAATCGCACCGGCAATGTGGAGGTGGGAGACTACGCAGTGGTCAATGTCGGCAGCCGTTACACCACTAAAGTGGACGGCTATGAGACGGTGTTTCGCCTGAGCGTCGACAACCTGTTCGACAAGCGCTACTGGCGCGACACAGGCGAATACATGGGCGATGACTACCTGTTCCAGGGCGCGCCGTTGACGGCGCGCTTGAGTGCAACGGTGAATTTCTAAGGCTTACGTCGGCATCTCAGGCGCCCCGTCCGGCCACGGGGCCGAACGCCGCGACGGATCGTTTTACAACCCTCTGTCCCTCAACCACTGAATAAAGCCCTTCTTGACCGGCACCACCGGCGCATCCTGCGTCAACGCCTGCGCCGCATGCACCCTGAAATCCAGCAATGCTTTCATGGCCTCACTGATGTCATGCCGCGCATCCAGACAAGGCTTCAAATACTCCTTCTCAATGCGATACAACGTACAGAACGTCTTCGCCGTAAAGTCCGCCAATGTCGCCTGATCAGACAAAACCCCCGCCTCGCCAATCACCTCTCCCGGCCCCATCCGCCCGGCCTCGAACTTGTGACCGCCCTTGATCAACATCACCGACACCACACCGGATTCCACAATGAACAGGTGATCACTGACCTCCCCCGCCGGCAAGATCATCTCCCCGGTACGGTAAGTGTGCAGCGTCATGTTCTGGCTGAACGTCTCCTTTTCCTCCTGACGCAACGTCGAGAAAATCGACGAACGCTCCAAAAGCGCCCGAGCGCCGGACATCACCGGCGGCGTACTGCTTTCGGTCGCAGACAGCAACCCCACACCAGCCGCCTGCAAGTGCCGAAACGCCAAATCATAAAGCTGGTTGCGCACTTCGCGTTTCAGCGCCATGGCCGGCACAAACCCGCTGATTTCATAGTCCACGCCACCACTGACGGACGTCTTGAACGCCACACTCGGCGCAGGGTTGGCCAACAGTGGCCGGCACCCTTGCATCGCCCGCTCCAGCGCCTCAATCACCACTTGCGGGCGCGCATGCGGGCTGACTTGCACGTTCACCGCCAGCCCGAACATGTCCGCCGGGCGCGAAAAGTTGATGATCTTGGCCTTGGCTGCCAGGGAATTGGGAATGACCGCCATGCTGCCCTGGGAGGTCTGCAGCCGTGTGGCGCGCCAGTCGATATCAGTCACCCGGCCTTCGGTTCCATCAATCGAGATCCAGTCATCAATCTGGTACGGTTTGGTGGTGTTGAGCACGATCCCGGAAAACACGTCGCTGAGTGTGCTCTGTAACGCCAGGCCGACGATGATCGCCACGGCGCCCGAGGTGGCCAGCACACCCTTGACCGGCAGGTCGAGCACGTAAGCCATGGCGGCGATGATCGCAACCAGGAAAATCATCGCGCCCACGATATCCTGCAGCAGCCGCCCAGTGTGGCCGACCCGCTGCAGCATCAGCGTGCCGAGTAGCACCGTGAGCGTGCGCGCAGCAAACAGCCACCAGCCGATCTGCAACGCAGTGGCCGCCAGGTGCAAAGCTGTGTTGCCGACATAGGGCGCGACCTGCATGGGGTTCATGCCGTCGTTGAACAACACGGCGCTGAAAACCGCGAAAATCACCAGCCGCGCCGCGAGCTTCCAGTTCGCGAGGTCGGCGGAGATAAGGCGCCATACGGCGATGTCGATCAAGATCAGCACCATGGCGCAAAACATCGGGTGATCGGTGATAAATGAGGGCATCCAGGCGACTCCAGGGCGAATGCCCAGAAGATCGCATGAATTGAAGATGCCGGGTATAGCGCAGAGCAAAATGTGGGAGCGGGCTTGCTCGCGAATGCGGTGTATCAGTCGATACATATACTGACTGAACTACCGCCTTCGCGAGCAAGCCCGCTCCCACAGGGATATTGAGACAAGCCTTCAGAATTGCATCTGCCCAAACCGACCCGACTGAAAGTCGGCAAACGCCTGGTGGATTTCCTGCTCGGTGTTCATCACGAACGGGCCGTGGCCGACGATGGGTTCGTCGATCGGCTCGCCGCTGAGCAGCAACACCTTGGCATCGTCGCTGGCTTGCAGGGTGAGCCTGCTGCCGTCACGCTCAAACAATGCAAGCTGCCCCTGGCGCGCCACTTCTTCACCATTGATCAGCAGCGTGCCGCGCAGGATCACCAAGGCGGTATTGCGCCCGGCGTGCAGGTCGAGCGTCAGCGCTTTTGCGGCGTTCAAGCGCAGGTCCCACACGTCGATAGGCGTGAAGGTGCGCGCAGGCCCGGACACTCCGGCGAACTCTCCGGCAATCAGGCGCAGTTGCCCGGCGTCATTTGCCAGTGGCAGCACCGGAATATCGCCATCAACGATGGTCTGGTAACCGGCGTCGGCCATTTTGTCCCTGGCCGGCAGGTTGACCCACAGTTGCACCATCTCCAACGCGCCGCCGCTGCGGGCAAAGGCTTCGGAGTGGAACTCTTCGTGGAGGATGCCCTTGGCCGCCGTCATCCATTGCACGTCGCCAGGACCGATTGTGCCGCCGGCGCCCGTGGAATCGCGGTGCTCGACCTCGCCGTCGTAGACGATGCTCACCGTTTCAAAGCCGCGATGCGGGTGTTGGCCGACGCCACGACGTTGGTCGGTGGGCGTGAAGTGCGCCGGGCCGGCGTGGTCCAGCAACAGGAATGGGCTGATGTGCTTTCCCATTGCGTCGTAGGAAAACAGTGTGCGCACCGGAAAGCCGTCGCCGACCCAATGGGCGCGGGGGCTGGTGTAGATGCCGATAAGCTTTTTCATGGTGTACCTCCAGAGTGCCTACACCATAAGCCCACCTGCCGCTATGCACTAGCCGGCAAAACCAGCCCGGATTGTTCTACGTGCAGGACAGTGCTTGCACCCGTCGCTCGCGAAGCAGGTGGAACGCGACAAAGGCCGTCAGTGCAAAACACGCCTGGATGATGATCATCGGCGCGGCACTGCCATCTCGCAGATGGCTCAATAAAAGGCCGCTGCACGTTGCACCCAACATCTGCGAAAAACCCATCAGACCCGCCGCCAAACCCGCGCGGTGAGCGTTGGGCATCACACCGCCGGTGACCGAACCGGGCAACACCAGGCCGCCGCCCAGGGTGACCAGCGCCACCGGGATATCCAGGCCCCATACAGACAGCCCGAAGAGCTCGTAAATCACCAAGGCTGAAACCCCGCCAACGGCCACCATTGTCACGCCAATCGCCACAATACGCTGCGGCCCCAAGCGCATGATGTTGCGCCGGGCATAGGTGGAACCGACGATGAGCATCGACACGATCAGGCCAAAATTGATGCCGTACTCCAGGCTGCTGAACCCCAACAGGTTGATAAATACCGCCGATGAGCCGGCGATTACCGCGAACATTGCGCCGTAAGTGCAGGCCAACGCTACGGCATACGCGCGGTACTGGCGGCCCTTGAGCACATCCAGGTATTGGCCGCCAAGGGTGCGCCAGTGGCCGGCCTTGGGGTCGAGGTGGTGATTGCTTTCACGAAAGAACAACAGCGCGATGACCAGCACTACGCTGCCGATCAACAGCGCCAGCATGATCGGCGCGTGCCAGCCGAATAGCTTGATCAGCAAACCGCCGACCATCGGCGCAACAACAATCGCGTAGAGCATGCCGATCATGGTCAGCGCAAGGGCCGGCCCCGCTTCGGCTTTCCATACGTCGCGCACCACGGTGCGCGCCAGCACCAGCGCGGCGCAGGCGCCCAGGCCTTGCACTACGCGGGCGGCGATGAATTGGTGGATATCGCTGACCAGCAACATCGCCAGCGTCGCCAGCACGTACAGCACCAGGCCGCCGATCAACACCGGGCGACGTCCAATGCGGTCCGACAGCGGCCCGAACAGCAGTTGCCCGAGGCCAAATGCGGCGACAAATGCCGACAGCGCCATCAACGCCGAACCCGGTTGCGCCCCCAGCACCTGCTCGATGACGCCCAAGCCGGGGATGAGCAATTGGGTCGACACCTCACCCAGCGCCGTGAGGGCGACCAATAAAAACAGCAAGCTGCGTGAAGGTGCCGGGGCGTTTGCCATGAGGATTATCCGGGGCTGGATTAATTTATATTTCGACCATAATATGAGTAAAAAATTATGTCCATAATTTTTCGCTCGACCGTTACCCCCGGAGCCCACCATGAACCCTTTACCCCTGCGTCTTCTCACGCCCCTGACCCTGTTGATCGTCCTCAGCGGCTGTAACAAAGAGGCCAACACCACCGCCGAAGTGCCCGTGCCCCGCCCCGTCCTGGCCGCGAAAGTGGAAGCTGCCGGCACCCAGCAGAGCGCCTACACCGGCGTGGTCGCGGCCCGCACGGAAAGCGACCTGGGCTTTCGCGTCAGTGGCAAGGTCATCGAACGCAAGGTCGACCCTGGCCAGCACGTCTCCCGAGGCGACACCCTGCTGGTGCTGGACATCGGCGACTTCGAGCTGGCCCTGCGCTCGGCGAAAAACCGTGTCAACGCCGCCCAGGCACAGCTGCGCCAACGCCGCGATGACGAAAATCGCTACCAGCGCCTGGCCAGTACCGGCGCCGTGTCGCGGCAGATCTTCGACCAGTCAGCCACCAACCTGCGCGTAGCCGAAGCTGAACTGGCCTCGGCGCAATCCGACGCCAGCCAGATCGAAAACCGCCGCACCTACTCCATCCTCAAGGCCGATGGCGACGGCATCATCACGGACGTGCGCGTGGACCGCGGCCAAGTCGTCGCCGAAGGCCAGATCGTTGCGCGCCTGGCCCACGACGGCGCCCGCGAAGCGATCGTCAACCTGCCGGAAAATCAGCGCGACCAAGCCTCGCAAAAGGCTCTGGCCTTCCCCTTCGGCGCGCCGGATCAAGCCGTCACCGCCAGCCTGCGCGAACTCTCTGCCAGCGCTGACCCGACCACGCGCACCTACCGCGCGCGGTATGTATTGCACGGCGCCGTAGACCGTTTCGCCCTCGGCTCGACCATCACCGTGCGCCTGCAAGGGAACGGCCAGGCCCAGCAAACCCGCGTGCCCATCGGCGCATTGCAGGATGCGGGGCAAGGCACCGGCGTGTGGCTGATTGGCGCAGACAACAAGGTCACGTTCGCGCCGGTCAACGTCGCCAGCCTGGGCCAGGAAGACGCCCTGCTCAACAGCGGCGTGGCCCCCGGCCAAACCGTCGTCGCCCTCGGCGCGCACCTGCTGCACAGCGGCGACGCAGTACGCCTGCTGCCCGCCCAGGAACTGGCCCTCAACCGTAAACAGGACCACTGAACATGCGCGGCATCAACCTCTCCGAACTCGCGGTAAAACACCGTGCGGTCACGCTGTTCCTGATCATTGCGATCCTCGCCGCCGGGGTCTTCTCGTTCGGCAAACTGGGCCGCGCCGAAGACCCGTCGTTTACCGTCAAAGTGATGACCATCACCGCCGCCTGGCCCGGCGCAACGGCTCAGGAAATGCAGGAACAGGTGGCTGATCGCCTGGAAAAACGCCTGCAGGAACTGGACTATTACGACCGCGTGGAAACTATCGCCCAGCCGGGCTTTGTCTCGATGCGCATGACCTACAAGGAGTCCACGCGCGCCAGCGAGATCCAGGACCTGTTCTACCAGACGCGCAAAAAACTCAGCGATGAAGCCGCAAAACTGCCCAAAGGCGTGGTCGGGCCGTTCTTCAACGATGAATATTCCGACGTGTATTTCGCCCTGTATGCCCTGGAAGCCGAACACCTGCCCCATCGCCAGCAGGTACAGATGGCCGAGGATTTGCGCCAGGGTTTCCTCAACCTGCCGGGCGTGAAGAAGGTCAATATTCTGGGCGAGCAGGCGCAGCGAATCTTCGTCGAGTTTTCCTATGAGCGTTTGGCGACGCTGGGCATCAAGCCCGAGCAGATTTTTTCCGCGTTGGCCGCACAAAACGCCGTGGCACCGTCGGGGTTCGTCGAGACTGCCGGGGCCCGCGCGTATATCCGTGTCGACGGCGCCTTCGACAGCCTGGCGCTGATTGAAAACGTGCCCCTGGAAGCCAACGGTCGAGTGTTGCGCATCGCCGATGTAGCCACGGTCAGCCGAGGTTATGAAGACCCGCCCAGCTATCGCATCCGCCACCAGGGCGACCCGGCGCTGATGCTTGGCGTGATCATGGAAAAACACTGGAACGGCCTGGAACTCGACAAGAGCCTTAAGGCCCAGGAAGCCAAAATCCAGGCCGACCTGCCGCTGGGGGTGAATTTCGCCAAGGTCTCTGACCAGGCAAAAAACATCAGCCTGGCGGTGAACGAGTTCATGCTGAAATTCTTCGTCGCCCTGGCCGTGGTGATGGTCATCAGCCTGCTGGCGCTGGGTTTTCGCGTCGGGTTGGTGGTCGCCGCAGCGGTGCCACTGACCCTCTCGGTGGTGTTCGTGATCATGTTGCTGACCGGGCGCGAGTTTGACCGTATCACCCTCGGCGCGCTGATCATCTCCCTCGGTTTGTTGGTGGACGACGCCATCATCGCCATTGAAATGATGGTGGTGAAACTGGAGGAAGGCTTCGACCGGATTCACGCCGCCACGTTTGCCTGGAGCTCCACTGCCGCGCCGATGCTCACCGGCACGCTGGTCACGATCATCGGTTTTCTGCCGGTGGGGTTTGCGCGTTCGGCCGCCGGGGAATACGCCGGCAATATCTTCTGGATCGTCGGCTTTGCGCTGATCTCGTCGTGGCTGGTGGCGGTGGTCTTCACTCCGTATCTGGGCGTTAAACTGCTGCCGCACATCAAACCGGTGCCCGGCGGCCATGACGCGATTTATGCCGGGCGCTACTACCAGAAACTGCGCAGCCTGGTAGAGGCCTGCATGCGCAGGCGCTGGCTGGTGACCGGGTTGGTGGTCAGCGCTTTTTTGCTGTGCGGGCTGGGCATGGGCGTGGTGAAGAAGCAGTTCTTCCCCAACTCCGACCGTTCCGAGCTGATTCTTGAGGTGTACATGCCGCCCGGCACTGCCTTCAAAGCCACTGAAGCAGTGACGGCGCAGGTGGAAAAAGCGCTGATGCAAGAGCCACAAACCAGTGTCGTCGACACTTATGTAGGCGGCGGTGCGCCACGCTTTTTCCTCTCGCTGAACCCCGAACTGCCCGACCCGGCGTTCGCCAAGCTGATCGTGCAAACCTCTGATTCCCATGCCCGCGATGCCTTGAAGCTGCGCATGCGTGAGCGCATTGCCGCCGGTGAGTTCCCAGCGGCGCGGGTGCGCGTGACGCAACTGCTGTTTGGCCCGCCGGTGCCCTTCCCTGTGGTGTTTCGCGTGTCGGGCCCCAATCTTGACGTGCTGCGTGGTGTGTCCGAAGACGTGCGCAAAGTCGTCGCCGCGAACACGCTGACCAAAGATGCCTTCCTCGATTGGGGCGAGCGCACCAGCGGCTACCGCCTGGTCCTCGATCAGGACCGCCTGCGCCTGCTGGGCTTTACCCCCAACGAGGTCAAGTCCCAGCTCAATGCCCTGCTCAGCGGCAACCCGATCACTGAAGTGCGCGAAGGCAATCGCACCGTGTCCGTGGTCGCCCGCGCCCAGGGCAACCAGCGCGAGAACCTCGGCAACCTCAACAACATGACCCTGACCAACAGCGCCGGCACCTCGGTGCCACTGGCCCAGGTCGGGCATTTCCAGGCGGTGATGGAAGAGCCTATCCTCAAGCGCCGCAACCGCGCGACCACCGTGGAAGTGCGCGCCGACATCATCGACGGCGTGCAACCGCCTGACGTAGAAATGGCCGTGTACAAAGACCTGCAACCGCTGATCGCCAAGCTGCCCGCCGGCTATCAAGTCGACATCGGCGGCCCGGTGGAAGAAAGCGCCAAGGCCAACGTCGCGCTGGCCGCACTCTTCCCGATCATGATCCTGTTGACCCTCACCGTGATCATGTTCCAGGTGCGCTCCTTCGGCGTGATGTTCATGGTCTTCGCCACCGCGCCGCTGGGCTTGATTGGCGCGGTGCCGACCTTGCTGCTGTTCAACCAGCCATTCGGGTTCAACGCGATTCTGGGCTTGATCGGCATTGGCGGCATCCTGATGCGCAACACGCTGATCTTTACCGACCAGATTCGCCAGAACACGGAACACGGCATGGCAATTCGCGAAGCCATCATCGAAGCCACAGTGCGACGCGCAAGGCCGGTGATTTTGACCGCGTTGGCGGCGGCATTGGCGTTTATCCCGCTGACGCTGTCGGTGTTCTGGTCATCCCTGGCCTATGTGCTGATTGGCGGGGTGTTGGTGGGCACGCTGTTGACACTATTGTTCCTGCCGGCGCTGTGCAGCCTGGTGCTCGACCGCAAGAGCACGAAAGCTGCTGAAACATCCCACGCAACGTCCGGATAAGCTCTACATCCCTCCCCTGAAAACCTCTGCAAAGTCCTTCGCCTGATCACACAGTGCGAGGGATTGCAGATGGTTTTTTTCGTTAGTGCCCCGATTGTTGGGGCTGTCTCCGCCGCGTCTCCCCCTTGGAGACGTCACGCATGAGCAACACCTCCCACATTTCCCTAATCGAACACGAGCTCAATGGCTTTCATCAGAGCCTGGCGGAGTATCGCCAGCAAATGGGCGCCTGGTATTCGCGCGCACTGGACTCGGTCAGCCATACCGCGGATTTGCCCTCGCTGCTGGGGATGGAGCGGGTGTTGCGGGTGGGCGACTCACAGACCTCCGTGAGCACAACCGATCCGGACGTTTTAGGCACTGTGGTCATGTGCCAGCGGGGCGGCGAGCTGAAGATCGAAAGTAAATTTGAGTCGGTGTATGACGTGCCGATCGGCGATATTCCGGTTGAAGTGATCGGGCTGGATGACGGCAGTTCTACGGTGGTGATGCTCGATGAGCATGGCAAGGGCTCGCACCACTGTGCGGCCGGCGGGCGCTACCAAGTGCGGGTGCAAGGCGGTGTTTCCGAAGAACAAGTGGACGCGCTGTTTGCCTCCTACGTCGGACTGACGGCGGACCTGGAGCAGTGGCTGCGCGAGCAATGGAAAGAATTCAAACCGTATTGGCAACAGTCGACCGCCAGCGCAATCGGCAGCGGTGTACTGGCGGGCAGTTGGGCGGCGATCAAGGAAGTGTGGGACAGCCTCAAGCTGGTGCAGGCGATTCTGGAAGACCCGTTGAAGTTCGGCGAGCAACTGGGTGATCAGGCGGCCAAGTTGGCGCAATTGGCTACGGACACGCCGAAGGTCATGGAACAGGCCATGCTGCTCGCCAGTGATGAGGCGGCGCTGTACCTGATGGTGCGTACGGCGATGCTCTGGCTGGACGCGCTTCCACCGAGCCAGACCGCCGAAATGGCCGCTGGGTTTGTGGTGTCGTTGCTGATTGATCTGGTGATTGGCGCGGTGCTGACCATCGCGTTGCCGGCGGCGGGCGTGGCTTATCTGGGGTTGCGGCTGGTCAAGTACGGTAAGCAGATTCTGGATGCTGCAGTGGGCTTTGTCCGGAGCCTGCTCGGGATTTTGACGAAGTTCATGCAGGCGGTGGATCGCTACAAGGCAGTGGCGGTTCGCGGCGTGGTGGGCGGGTTGAAGCAAGGCACGATGCAGATGCGCTGGCGGGCGCGGCAGAACGCGGTGCTTAAGCAGAAAGAGCATGTGGATGATGTTCCCTTGTCGGGGAAAAACCCTGCGGGCGACGCAGCAGCCTCGGCTGATAAAACCGCTACCAACGGTTGCCCGGTGTCGATGGTGACCGGGGAGGAACTGCTGACACTGACCGACGGCACGCTGGATGGGATTTTGCCGTTTGAGTGGACGCGGTTATATCGCACCAGTGCGGTGGAGGTGGATTGCGGGTTGGGGTTTGGCTGGAGTCATTCGCTGGCTCAGCAGCTAGCCGTCGTGGGTGATTCGGTGGTTTGGACGGACCACGAGAATCGGATTACCGAGTTTCCGTTGCCCACGGTCTCGCGGCCTGCGATCACCAACAGTCTCGCTGAAGCTGCGATTTATTTGGGTTCGTTGCCTGATGAGTTGGTGCTGGCTCAGGGCTCGCGGTTCTATCACTTTCGCGATGGTTCGCTGACAGCTATCAGTGATGCTTATGACAACCGGCTGCGGATTTTTCGGGACCTGTTGGGACGGGTTGAGCGGCTCGATAACGGAGTGGGCCGCTCGCTGCTCTTGCGCTATGAGCATAGCCACATTGTTGCGGTGGACTATCAGGTTCATCGGGCAGAAGGGCCTGGTCCATTTGTTTGGGTCACTGAGCAGAACGTTGTTTCCTACAGCTATGACGATGCTGGACGACTGGCTTCGGCGACCAATGCCGTAGGCGAAAGTGAGGTTTATCGGTACGACGAGCAGCACGTCATTCTTGAACGCCAGTTGGCCGGTGGGGCGAGCTTCTTTTGGGAGTGGGAACGCTCTGGAAAGGCGGCACGGTGTGTTCGGCACTGGGCCAGCTTTTCGCAGATGGATACGCGGTATGCCTGGGATGATGACGGTCGGGTCACGGTTCACAACGCCGACGGCAGCCAGGAAGTGTACGTGCACGATCAGCGTGCGCGGCTGGTGCAGCGTATTGATCCTGATGGCGCGCAGCACCTCAAATCCTATGACGACAAAGGCCGACTGACGGTTGAGCAGGATCCGCTGGGGGCGGTGACGGCGTATCAGTACGACGAAGCCGGACGCTTGGTGGCGTTGTTTCCCGGTGAGGACGAGCCGACGTCCTACGAGCATGACAACGGTTTCGTACGGGTTGTGCGGCGTGGGGAGGCAGTCTGGAAGTACGAGCGCAATGATCAGGGCGATGTCACGCGTAAGACCGATCCTTCCGGCAGCGTTACCGACTACAGCTACAACAAACACGGGCGACTGACTGGGGTTTGGTATCCCGACAACAGTTGTCATCGGCTGGTGTGGAATGAGCGTGGACAGCTGGTTGAAGAGCAGCTGTCCAATGGTGGAGTTAAGCGTTATCGCTATGACGACATAGGGCGTCAGGTCGCACGCGAGGATGAATTTGGCGCCCTGACGCAATTCCAGCTGGACAATGTTGGTCGGCTGATTCGCGTGGTTCTGCCGGGCGGCACTACGCGGGAATATAGCTACAACCCCTACGGAAAAATCACTGCTGAACGTGATGAGCTGGGGCACGTCACCCGTTACGAATACGGCGACGGGCTGCACCTCATCAGCCGCCGCATCAATGCCGACGGCAGCCAGGTTAAGTATCGCTACGACAACGCGCGGTTGTTGCTGACCGAGATCGAGAACGAGGTCGGCGAGACCTATGCGTTGCAATACCATCCCAACGGCCTGATCCAGCAAGAGGTTGGCTTTGACGGCCAGCGCACCGCCTACATCTACGACCTCAATGGCAACCTGCAGGAAAAGACCGAACACGGCGACGACGGCAGTCAGCTAATTACCCGCTACACGCGAGACCACGCCGGGCGCCTTGTACGAAAAACCCTTCCCGATGGCAAAATCGTCGACTACACCTACGACCGCCAAGGCAATCTCCTCGGCGTCAACGACGGCCATTGGGCGCTGGCCTACGAATACGATCAGCAAAACCGCCTCACCGCAGAACACCAAGGCTGGGGCACATTGCGCTATGGCTACGACGCCTGCGGACATCTGAAAAACCTGCGCCTGCCGGACAACAACCGCATCACCTTCAATCATGAAAAAGGCGGCCATCTCGCCACCGTCGAGTTGAACGGCGCCCCCCTCACCTCCCATTTATTCAAAGCAGGCCGCGAACGCCAGCGCCAACAAGGCCAACTGATCAGCCACTACGGGTACGACGAACAAAACCGCCTGCACGCCCACGTAGTCACTCAGCAAAAACATGACCTCTACCAACGCCACTACGACTACGACAAAACCGGCAACCTCAGCCGCATCCTCGACACCCGCAAAGGCGAACACCATTACCAGTACGACCCCCTCGCCCGCCTGACCCGAGCCGATCACTCGCAAGACGAGCGGGAACGCTTCGGCCACGACCCGGCGGGCAACCTGCTGATGCAAGACCGCCCCGGCCCAGACATCGTCGCCGGCAATCGGTTGATGATTCAGGGCGATCATCAGTACGACTACGACGCCTTCGGCAACCTGATCCGCGAACGGCGTGGGCGCGAACACCGGTTAGTCACCGAATACCGCTACGACTGCCAGCATCGGTTGATTGGCATTACCCAACCAGACGGGCAAACCGCCAGTTACAGGTATGACCCGTTCGGTCGGCGCATCAGCAAAACCGTTGACGACATAACGACCGAGTTCTTCTGGCAAGGCGACAAGCTGATCGCCGAACACCACGCGGATCGCCACCGCAGCTATATCTACGAACCAGACAGTTTCCGCCCATTGGTGCTGCTGGAAGGCTTTGGCCCAAAAGCCACCAAGCCCTACCACTACCAACTCGACCATCTCGGCACCCCGCAGGAACTCACTGATCCCAACGGCGAAATCGTCTGGTCTGCGCATTACAAGGCCTACGGCAAAATCAGCCGATTGGACGTAGGCAAAATCAACAACCCGCTGCGCTTCCAGGGCCAATACTTCGATACGGAAAGCGGCCTGCACTACAACCGCCATCGCTACTACAATCCGGATATTGGTCGTTACCTGACGCCAGACCCGGTGAAGCTGGCGGGTGGGATCAATGCGTACCAGTACGTGCCCAATCCTACGGGGTGGGTGGATCCGTTAGGATTGAGCCCCTCCTGTCCCGGTGGAAGTGAATGCAAGCCAGACAGTCCCTCCCAACCGCCAACAGCTGGAGTTAATCACGGAGAGCCGTCTTTACCACGCCTGTCCCGTGAAGAGCGACAGACGAGAATTGATCAGCTTGCAGAGGCTAGAGCGTACCGACTACTGGATGAGCTAGAAAAAGCTACACCCGGCGCGCACTTCTTGGAAAAACACGGGGCTCAGACAACACTGGAATCTCAGTTAGAAAGGCTACAAACGGCAAAAAACCCAACAACAGGAATTGTTGAAGTCTATTCATCAGGACCCAATATAGGTCAGCCTAAATACCCACCCGCTGCGACTCGATACCTTAGCCACAGGGACCAATTAAATTCGATATATAGAGCGCAGCTCATTTTCAAAGGAAGCGGCCATGCTGCATCATTAAAACCAATGGACATGGGTAAAATAATTGGCGACGGCTATGTAAGAGAAGGAAGTACATATGGAAAAAACCGTAATGCACGAGTAATACTAGACCAACATGGCAGGCCTAAAACTGCCTATACAGAATGAGGGGAAAAATGAAAAACAAGCCAAGCATTTCAATAATCCGCGGATTACTATTCACCTATGACATTGAAAACACTGATGACGTAGAAAGAGAAGCACTTATCTCATCAATAAATGTGAATAACGAAAAAGAGCTTTCAGAGCTATTTGACAAGCTGACACAGCCTGAGTTTTTGTCATATACAAAAGCTGAACAGGAGTGGTTTATTGATTCAATAGAATACTATCTATCCGTAAACGACAATTTCGACGCAGTATTCAAAACAATGGCAACATACTTCAGCACACCTATAAATAATCAAAAAAACTTTATGCTGACGTTCCTGGGCTGCCTAAAAAAATACAGCAAACTAAATGAATCGGAATAATGACAAGCAACCAAAAACACCTCCGTACCCTCCCCCGCGTGGGCGGGCGGGCACACTCGCTCACCACAAAAAAACCAGCTTGAAAGGCGTGCTCACCCAAAGCGAATGAGCCGCCCACTCAAATCACCGCTTCGACAGCTCCACAATCATCCGACTCAACAAATAAACCCGCGGCACCACGCTCTCCACCTCCGCATACTCCTCCGGCGTGTGAATATTCCCACCGACAATCCCAAACCCATCCAACGTAGGCGTCCCTACCCCGGCCGACAAACTCGCATCGGCTGCCCCGCCACTGCCTTCAATCGTCAACGTGCGCCCCAACTCCCCATAAATCCCCTGGGCAATCGCCACCAACTTGTCCGACTCCGGCGTCTGCGGCATTGGCGGCAGGCCGCGCAGCAAGGTAGTCTTCACCTCGGTTTCCGGGATTAGCTTGTTCGCCGAAACACGGGCCAAGTCCTTCTCGATCCGATCAAACTCCTCCGGCAACGCTGCGCGTACATCGGCCTTGGCCGTGGCCTGATCGGGGATGACGTTGGTTCGGTCACCGGCCTTGATCACTGTGAAGTTGATGGTGGTTTTCTTCTCTTCATCACCCAACTTGCCCAGTTGCAAAATCTGGTGGGCCGCTTCCATTGCCGCGTTCCGCCCCAGTTCCGGCGCAACGCCTGCGTGGGCGGCTTTGCCTTTGACTTCTACCACCGCTGTGGCGCTGCCTTTGCGCCAGACCACTAACCCATCGGCGGGGCGGCCGGGTTCGAGGTTGAGGGTGACGTCATGGCCCTTGGCCGTTTTGCGAATCAGCTCGGAAGCCGCCGGGGAGCCGGTTTCCTCGCTGGCGTCGAGCAGGAAGGTGATTTGCGCATAATCCTTGAAGCCCTGGTTTTTCAGGACTTTGAGCGCGTAGATGCCGGCAACGATGCCGCCCTTGTCATCCATCACGCCGGGGCCGTAGGCGCGGCCGTCCTTGATGTGGAACGGGCGTTCGGCGGCCGAGCCTTCCTTGAACACGGTGTCCATGTGGGCCATCAGCAGGATCTTGGCTTTGCCGGTGCCCTTGAGGGTAGCGATCACGTGGCTGCTGTTGGCGGCTTTGTCCGGCACCAGTTCAATCGAGAAGCCGAGTTGTTTCAGCTCGTCCACGGCGATGTCGCGCACTTGGGTCAGGCCCGGCTCGTAGCCGGAGCCGGAGTCGATATTCACCAGGCGTTCCAGCAGTTTCAGGGCCTCGGCCTTGTACTGTTCGGCATCCGCCTGGATTTGTTTGTGGGGTTCGGCGCTGTAGGCCGGCACGGCGAAGGACAAGGCCAGGGTCGCGGCCAGAAGCGTACGGGAGAAGGTGAAGAGCATGAACCGATCCTTGTTTAGGTTGGAAGGTGCTGCGACACCCTACCCCACTAAACCGACCGCAACCAACTGCCGTGCACTGAACTCACGCGGTTGCGCCCGCTGCTCTTGGCTTCATACAAGGCTTGGTCGGCGTCGTTGAGCCAACGGGTGGAATCGGGATGCGACGGTTGATACGGCGCCAGGCCAATACTCAAGCTGGCGCGCAAGGTCGGGTCCTGGGCGTAGGCCAGCGCGTTGAAGCGATCGCGCAGGGCATCCATCACTTCGGTGGCGCGGTTGAGGGGCATGTCCGGCAGGATCACGCAGAATTCATCGCCGCCGTAACGTCCGGCGAGGTCGGTGACGCGAAGGTTTTGACGCAGCACTTTGCTCAATTGGCGCAGGACGATATCGCCGGTGACGTGGCCGTAGGTGTCGTTGATGATCTTGAAGTGGTCGATGTCGATCAGTGCGATGGCCGCGCCAGCCCCGCTGCGGCGGCAACGTTGAAACTCGATCTCGAGGTGGTCTTTCCAGGCGCCGTGGTTAAGCAGGCCGGACAAGCTGTCAGTGCGGCTCAGGGCCAGCAATTCGCGTTTATGTCGGGCCAGGGTCACGGCTTGGCGGTAGCAAACCCAGCCCAGCGCCAGGGGATAGAGCATCAGAATGGGCAGGCAGGCATACAGCTGGGTCTGGGTGGTGACCGCAATAAACGCGGGCGCAAATATCAACAGCGACGCGCCGATACCCAAGGCCTGTGCTACCCAACCGGCATACATGAACCTCGGCCCGCCGATGGCGACGTTGTTCATGGTCATCATCGACAGCGTGGTCACGCTGGGCAGCGGATTGAAGTGCATGGCGCCGACCCAGAAGCCGCCGCAAAACGAATCAAACAACAGGTTACGCCGCTCGCTGCGCAGGGTACTGGCGCCACGCAGGGAAAATTGATAAGCCAGATGCGGCCAGACGAAGGCGTTGATCAGCATCCAGGCCCACACCCAAAACGGCGGATGCAGCGGGTACATGCCAAACACCACACACACAAAGCCGAGCGTGAGCCCCAAGGCGCGCGATTTATACAACCGTGAAGCGAGCGGAAGTCCATTTCCTCCGGCGGTTGACATGGTGGCGTGTAATCCTGGATGAATGCCTGGAGTCTATCAGGGGAACGGCAAATAGCCACCATCCCTCATAACACCGCTCAGTGCGAAAAACCCCGCGCCAGCATTACGGCTACACCCAGCAACAACACGGCTGTGATTCGCTGCAACATCACCCGGCGCTTTGGGTCTTCCAGTACGTGCTTGATGCGCTGGCCGAAATAGCAGTACAGGCAACCACTGGCAAATTGCAGCGTCAGAAATGTCAGCCCGAGGATGGCGATATCTGCCGCTGAACTGTGCTCCCCTGAGCCTGCGAACTGCGGGAACACGGCGCTGAACATAATGATGGTCTTGGGGTTGGAAAACCCGGTCAGCAGGCCCTTGCCGAACAGGCTGCGCGAGCCTTCAACGGCAGCGGCCTTGCCGAGCGAAACGCCGCTGCTGGTCCACTGCTTGTAGGCCAGGTAAAGAATGTAGGCGACGCCGACAAACTGGATGGTCTGGGTAATCGCGATGTTGCCTTTGATCAGCTCCGAAAAGCCCACGGCAAAAATCAGGATCGAAATCAGGTACGACACACTGGCGCCAATTTGCGCCGGGATCGAGCTGCGCAGGCCGTCCTTCAAACCCAGGCTCAACAGCAGCAGGGTCATGGGGCCGGGACTGAAGGTCATGGTGGCGCAAAACAACAGAAAATAGAGAAACGAAGACAGCGTTAACGCAGTTGTCATGGTCCGGGACCTTGGGTCGATAGAAACAATAGCAACGGGGCGGACATAAAAGCGCCCGCCCCATGGCCCATCAGGCAACCGCGATTTCGGTCGTCAGGGATTCTCGGTACATCAGCGCCAGGTCAGCCAGGGCGGCCTTGGCGGTCTGGTTGCGGGTTTCGAACGCCACCAGGCCTTTCCAATTGGTTTCGACAATGGCCTGCACCACATCGGCGTAGTCACAATTGCCATCGTGAATACCGAAGTGCTGGTCTTGCACGCCATTGTTGTTGCTGAAAGAAATACCCTTGATCAGGTGGTGATACTTGCGCACCACTTCGGCGGGCAGCCCATTCTCGATATTGGCGTGGCCCGCATCGAGGAAGAAGTACACATTGCTGTGTTCCTGCAGGCGCTCGAACACAAAGGCGTATTCCGCTTCATGGGTAAAGATGTAGTGGAATGGCCGGTAGTTGACGTAGTTGGACAGGTTTTCCAGGTAGATATCGGTGCCCCGGGCTTCGGCATAGCGCGCCAGTTCCTGAACCGACTTGAGGTAGTGCTCCAGGGCGACCTTCTTGGCCATCAAGACCATTTTCGGCTCGACGATGCAGCCCCCGTGGATGATCAAAGGCGCGCCCAGACGGCTGGCAATGTCGATTTCTTTCTTCACGTAGTCCACGGCTGCCGCCCGGAACGCCTCGACGTCGCTGCCCAGCGGTGCTTTAAAGTTACCGTGGAAAATCGGCTTCACGCCGGTCGCCGCGATCTGCGCCTGCACATCGGCGATGCGCTCATCGGTCCAGTCGTCGACCATTTCGCCAAACAGGCTGCCGTCGATGTACCAGTGGGTGCACTCACCTTCGATGGCGGTTTGCAGGCCTTTTTCGGCGCCGAGGTATTTCTGGTGGGCTACGCCGGTACAAAACGGCACGGTAGAGTTGATCAGTTTACTTTCCATGGGGCGATTCCTTTCGTTAATGGAGCTTAAAGTTCGATGGCCATGAAATCGGCCTTGGTCACGCCGCAGTCCGGGCATGTCCAGTCGTGCGGCACCTCTTCCCAAGGGGTGCCGGCCGGGATTCCGTCTTCAGGAATGCCCAATTCTTCTACGTACATAAAGCCGCAGGGTGCGCACATATAAGTCTTCATGAGAATGCAAAATCCATTGCTCGCTTGTAGGAAATTTCGCCAATTCCTGGCGAGATGGCGCGCAGTCTAGGGGAGCGGCATTGCACAAGGCAGGTAAAGTGAGGCCTAATCCCGCCTAACTTCACCGGTAAAAATACCGGCAAAGAAAGGGAAGGTTTATGTTTGTATCCGCCATCGCGTTTGTGGAAGGCACGCCCAAGGTCCAGCAAATTGTCGAGGCGTTCAGCCAGGCCATCGAAAATGGCGAATGGGCACCCGGCAGCAAGTTGCCGTCGGTGCGTGAATTGACCCAAACCTTGAGCGTCAGCAAGTTCACCCTTAATGAGGCGCTGGACCGCCTGCGCGGGCGCAACCTGCTGACTTCCAGCCAGGGCCGCGGCTACTTTGTGGCCATGGACACCGCGCGCCCCGCCTCGGTGGCCTGGGTAGATTTGCTGCCCCAGGACCTGCTCAGCGTACTGCGCCGCCCGCTGGTGGCCGCCGGCGGCGAGCTGCGCCCCGGCGGCGGCCATTTGCCGGAAGAATGGCTGAACGCTGAGGCCATCCGCCAAGCCATGCGAAGCGTGGTGCGCGCACCGTCATTGCGGATTGCCGGGCTGGGCACGCCCGCCGGGCTGCTGCCGCTGCGCCAGGCCCTGCAACAGAAGCTGCACGCCGAAGGCCTGTCGGTGCCGGTGGAGCAAATCATCACCACGCCCAACACCGTGCAGGGTCTGGACATGCTGATGCGCCTGCTCGCCCGCCCCGGCGACACGGTGCTGCTGGACGCGCCGTGCTATTTCAACTTTCACGCCAACCTGGCGTTGCATGGGGTCAAGGTGGTGACCATCCAGCGCCGCCCCGACGGCTTCGACTTCACCGCCCTCGAACACCTGCTGGCCGAGCACCGCCCCAGCCTCTACCTGACCACCAGCGTGTTGCATAACCCCACCGGCCACTCATTCAGCCCCAGCCAGGCGTTTCGCCTGCTGCAACTGACTCAGCACTACCACTGCCATATCGTCGAGGATGACCTCTACGGCGACCTGCACCCCAACCCGCCGCCGCGCCTGGCCGCCCTCGCCGGGCTGGATCAGGTCACCTACCTGTCGGGCTTCTCGAAAATCCTCAGCGCCAATACTCGCGTCAGCTACGTGGTGGCCGCGCCACAGCTGGCGGCCAACCTGACCAATATGAAGCTGATGAGCGGCGGCGTGACCTCGGAGCTGTTCGAGCAGATTGTCTACCGCATGCTCAGCGAAGGCAGTTACGCCAAGCACCGCAAGCGCATGGTGCAGCGTCTGATGGAGTCCGGCGGGCGCGTCGAGCAATGGCTCAAACGTTGCGGCTGCGAGCTGCCGATGGCCTATGAGGGCGGAATGTTTATCTGGGCGCGCCTGCCGCCCGGAGTGAACGGCGAGCTGCTGGCTCAGGAAGCGCTGAAACGCAGCATGGTATTGGCCCCCGGTGCGCTGTTCGGCTACGACCCGGCGCACCGCGACTCGATGCGGTTCAACGTGGCCCACACGGATGAGCCACGGGCGCAGCGGGTGTTTGAAGCACTGTTGCTCAAGGCTGTGCGCTTGGGCGACAGGTAAAAAACACCAGCGACCGGGGCGATGCTTGGGTTTTAGTGTGCATACCCGTTATTTGGGTGGTGACTTGGATAGCATCTACTGGTTTTGCCTGATGTACCGAGGTGTCTGCATCGCAGCGGCGCGACGATTCGACAAGCCAGCTCCCACAGAAGAGCTGATCTGTGTGTGAAGGTATGGAAATCTCACTCGGTCAGAAATGTGGGAGCGGGCTTGCTCGCGAATGCGGTGGGTCAGTTGATGAATTTGGTGGCTGATACACCGCATTCGCGAGCAA
>NZ_JAUTYR010000158.1:0-547 GCF_041946035.1 Pseudomonas sp. AMR01 | reverse complement strand
CGGTTCGGCCCTCCATTCAGTGTTACCTGAACTTCAGCCTGGTCATGGGTAGATCACCTGGTTTCGGGTCTACGACCAAATACTCAACGCCCTATTCAGACTCGCTTTCGCTACGGCTCCACATTCACTGCTTAACCTTGCATCAAATCGTAACTCGCCGGTTCATTCTACAAAAGGCACGCCATCACCCATTAACGGGCTCTGACTACTTGTAAGCACACGGTTTCAAGTTCTATTTCACTCCCCTTCCGGGGTACTTTTCACCTTTCCCTCACGGTACTGGTTCACTATCGGTCAGTAAGGAGTACTTAGCCTTCGAAGGTGGTCCTCCGATCTTCAGACAGGATTTCACGTGTCCCGCCCTACTTAATACGTCCAATCATGCTTCTTATACGGGACTATCACCCACTTTGGTTGCGCATTCCAACGCATTCTAATCACACTCATGGCTCGGCTGGTCCCCGTTCGCTCGCCGCTACTAGGGGAGTATCATATTGATTTCCTTTCCTCCGGGTACTTAGATGTTTCAGTTCCCCGGGTTTGCCTT
>NZ_JAUTYR010000157.1:0-548 GCF_041946035.1 Pseudomonas sp. AMR01 | reverse complement strand
TCATTATGAAACTGTTTTCATCTTGAATCCCGTTTTATCTGATGACCAGATAAAGGAAACAGTTCAGAAATACGAAGATTTTCTTGTTTCTAACGGTGCCAAGATGATATCAAAAGAGAACTGGGGGCTAAAGAAATTGGCTTACCCAATTCAGCACAAAAAGAGTGGTCTTTATCACTTATTTGAGTTCACCGCTCCGGGTGAAGCAATTAATCCATTGGAGGTTGAGTTTAGAAGAGATGAGCGCATGATGCGTTATCTTACTGTGAGCCTGGACAAGCATGCAGTTGCGTGGGCAGAGAAGAGAAGGAATAGAAACAAAGAAAAAGCGTAGTTATGTCATCTATAGAACAACAAGCTAAAGGAAAGAAAGACGGAGAGATCAGGTATCTTACCCCGTTGAATATTGAGACAAACAAGGCTAAGAAATACTGTCGTTTTAAAAGATCTGGTATTAAATATATCGATTATAAAGATCCGGATTTCTTAATGAGCTTCGTTAACGAGCAGGGGAAATTATTGCCTCGTCGTTTGACCGGTACTTCCTT
>NZ_JAUTYR010000156.1:0-551 GCF_041946035.1 Pseudomonas sp. AMR01 | reverse complement strand
CCGCGATGTGCTCACAATACTCTCTTTGTTTTCCGGGAGTAAGTTGGTGAAAAGCTGTCTTCAACTCTTTGTCTTTAGAAAATTCAGCGACCATTTCTTCCGGAACTTCTATTTCTTTGTTCTTGACAGGCTTGATCTCTTTACCCTCTTTTTGATTCTGAATAGCTTCTTCCACATATTTTCGAAGTTCAGAGGTGGGAAGTTTTTGCCCTTTTTCAATCCTCACCTGGCGTAAGGCCTTTGTCTTCCCTTCCTGCGCATTTTCCAGCAAAGCAGTGTTCTCCCTTAAAAGCGCCCCCTGATAAAACCATATAGCAGCGTGGTTCTTAAAAGCTGCAATGGCAAGAACATTTTTCCCATTCACAGTGTAAACCGGAGCTCCCCATTTAATGGTTTCCTCAACATCTGTTGTGAGGATCATCTCCCTAAGCTCTCTTAGTTCATCTTCCCAGCCGGGATGGGCTGCTATATAATCTTCTGCCGACTTTACTGCCATGCGAGTTGGTGAATTAGTTATTGTTGAATAGTTAAATGGATTTTATTCTCATCAA
>NZ_JAUTYR010000155.1:0-551 GCF_041946035.1 Pseudomonas sp. AMR01 | reverse complement strand
CCCCTAAAGGGTGGAGGGTCAGAGGGGGCGTAGAACCTAAAGCTTTAAATTACCTTTGCTCAAAACCATGTTCCCTCAATTTTTATTTTCCAACTATGTCAACTCATTAGGTATGACATCTGGTAGTTGTAGGCTTTACTGCTTACTTAAACACTGCCAACTGCATACTAAGACTTAAGGTGGTTATAGCAACGGGGCTCACCTCTTCCCATTCCGAACAGAGAAGTTAAGCCCGTTAGCGCAGATGGTACTGCATCTCGTGGGAGAGTATGTCGCCGCCTTTCTTTAGAAGCCTCACCAGCAATGTTGAGGCTTTTTTTATGCGCTAAATGTACATCAACTGACGACTGTCAGCTCCCCTCCCTTCTAGGGAGGGGCAATCCGCCGCAGGCGGATGGGGAGGGTCTTTTTTCCTGAGAAGCTACATTTGAATACAACTGTCAGCTCCCCTCTCTTCCAAGGGAGGGGAAGGCTCCGCAACTGCGGAGATGGGGAGGGTATCGTTCAGCAAATACCGCTGGCGCGGATTTGTAATCCGTGCTGTCTATAAA
>NZ_JAUTYR010000036.1:0-45469 GCF_041946035.1 Pseudomonas sp. AMR01 | reverse complement strand
TGTCGCGGCCATCACCCCCAGGACGATTAGCGGTGCATTCACCGCCGACAACAAGGTCTACGACGGCACGACTAGCGCCACAGTGCATGGCGGTCTCGACAGCAATACTGTCGTGGCGGGTGATGACTTGAGCGTCACCACCAACGGCCTTTTTGCCGACAAGAACGTCGGTCAAGGCAAAGCGGTCAGCGTCCTCGGCAGTCTGACCGGAGCCGATGCGGGCAACTATCAATTTATCGCTCCGAGTAATGGCAGCCTTGTCGCGGCCATCACCCCCAGGACGATTAGCGGTGCATTCACCGCCGACAACAAGGTCTACGACGGCACGACTAGCGTCACAGTGCATGGCGGCCTCGACAGCAACACTGTGGTGGCGGGTGATGACCTGAGCGTCACCGCCAACGGCCTTTTTGCCGACAAGAACGTCGGTCAAGGCAAAGCGGTCATCCTCCTCAGCAGTCTGACCGGAGCCGATGCGGGAAACTATCAGTTTATCGCTCCGAGTAATGGCAGCGTTGTCGCCGCCATCACCCCAAGGACGATTGGCGGTGCGTTCACGGCCGACAACAAGGTCTACGACGGCACCACCACCGCCACAGTGCAGGGCGGCCTGGACAGTAGCACTGTCGTCAGGGGGGATGACCTGAGCGTGACTGCGAACGGCTTCTTCGCCGACAAGAACGTAGGTCAAGGCAAGACAGTCGCCATCAGTGGCAGCCTTAGCGGCGCTGACGCGGGCAACTACCAATTTACTGCCCCGAGTAATGGCAGCGTCAACGCTTCGATTTCCTTGGCTCCGTTGAGGATCACGGCGAACGATCAAGATCTGTTTTGGAGCGGTCGTCCTTACTCGGGAGGTAATGGCATCCGTTATGACGGATTCGTCGTGGGGGAGAACAAAAGCCAACTAGCCGGCCTGCCACTCAGCTATGGTGGCTCGGCCCAAGGCGCGATTGATCTTGGAAATTACTCTATAGCGCCCCTCGGACCACTCACTTTCGGCAACTATATTATCGGATACGAGGATGGCCGCTTGCGTATCATGTCCCCTCCACTTACCTCCGATCTAGTGCCTCCTCCTGCGGGAGAAATTGAACGTGGCCTGAGAGGCGCCGAGGTGCCTGAATATTTGGAAAGCAAGTCGATACAACAGCTGGAGGGGGGGCAGTTACTAAATGGCCGATACAGGTTGCCCCTTAATTTTGCTGCAGGCGGCTTCATTCATGTAGATGAGCAGCTTGAATAAACCCTTGGGACGTTCTCAAATGCCTCACTGCTTGCAACGAAAACGGGAGGGGGCTTAGGCACAAAAATATCGCCCGCCTTTTGAGTGCTGGCAGAAAAACTAAAATTGTCATCTCTATATCCGCTTTACATCCCTTTAGCTCAAAAGTATTAGTGCCTACAGGCTGATAGTCTCCCAAGCGCCCACGTCCGGATCAAGTTCTCGATCTGGATGTTGGCGATGGGCACAGCACCATCTTCCAGGTAGCGCGTCAGCGCAACCAAGCGTTTAAGGCTGAGCTCTCAGTAACAAGTTCGCGTTGGGCCAGCATCCACTCATGCTGTTTTTCAGAGAGGGTCACCGCCGTTTCCTGGCTTAATCGCCAACGGTCTTCGTCGCTCATTTCTTTGGCGTGTCGCTCGACTTCTTACATCCTGCCAATGGGGTGAAGCGCCCTCTCCGCCAACCGGCTTTTTTCTTCTCCACATGCAGGTCGAAGAACTTGAGGCGCATGGGCCATGCCGCCGATTTCGGGGATGCCCAGCTCGAAGCTGGCCTTCTAGCCGGCAAAGTCATCGCAGACCTTATTGCCATTTGAGAATGGCGTGCTGCTTTAGGCACAGAGTAAGGGGGGGCTCTCCAGAGTCAACATATATACCGGCGTTTTATCGGCGTGGACTACGCGCTGAGCCGGTACTGCTTTACGCAGTGGGGCTGAAGCTGAACAGCGGTTTGACGCAACCGCTACGCCAGGGGTGAGCACGAGATGGCCACGCCCGCACGGCTCAAGATCTTTTCCTATCGATAGAACGCGCGAGGTCGGCAAACTTAGCCACCATCACGTGCGCCAGCAGGCCCGCATTGGGGCTGCCCTTGTCAGCCATCGGGGCCGGGATCAATGTTTCGCACTGCCGGCGTGCCCATTTCCCACGCACATGCTGTTCGATGGTGAACACGCTCGGCGTTTAGTCCAGCCTCTCGCTGACGTCTTCACCTATGCGCTAAAGCAGGCTGCCGCAAGCGCGTTAATGTTGTCCTGCTCGTGATGGCTTACAGTGCGCAGGAGCGACGACTGCGCGCTTGGGCCACTTTCTTGGCTCTGATTGAGCGGATGCTAGTTGAAGTGCTTTTAACTCGTTCTAGATGGCTTCGAGGTCGGTATTGAGCAGGCTGTCTTGCGCCGGGCTGATTGGCTCGCTGCGCCTGGCAAACTTGTGCCGCTTGAGAATGGCAATCTCGATAGTGAGTTGCTCGATGATAATTTTATTACGATGAATTTTTCTGTTCTGGGTAATGATCTTCGACATCAACTAGCCCAGCTAGCGTGCGCAGTTTTTCGTAAGTCATTTGGTCGAGATCCGGTAGGGAGGTCATTCCACGATCTTACCAAAGCACGCAGAGTGCTACAGCTAAAAGGCAGCTTTTTTAAGCAATGCAATTGCGCCACCAACACCGACTCGTTGCCAGGGCAATCCAGGTACTGGCGCTCGGAGTTGTTGGCGGTTGAGTCGGCCACCATCCTACAATGGATGCCCGGCCAATAAAACCTCCCTTATATCAATCGCTCTGCCGCTGCCGCGTCAGTGATGGCACGCATGTCAATGGGCTGGGTAGCATGCCAGATGGAATCGATGCGAATCATTGGGCCAAGCCACGAATAAAAACGTGGAGCCTTCCGGAGCCGAGGTAAGCTATTTTACTGTGAAGGGTTTATCGCCATGATGCAGCGAGATGAAAAACATCTCATCTATTGCTCGCCTTGATACCGTTTTTACGGGAAATAAAGCCCGAAAAGTTGCAGTGGGGGATCCCGGTAAATCGGTAGCCACTTGCGGATAACATTGGCGTTAATGCCGTCATGGATGGCAACACTGGAGATCATCGCTCCGTGCGGCGGACATTCCGGGACGACCTGAGCTTTGAATGGTTCGGGGTAAGACGCTCATTGGCGAATGAAAGTCCTTATTAATGCTGTCTGGTAGTGTTTTGACTGGACCTTACACTTATTCGACCCAGCAAAAATTTGGTTGAAGCCAACTGACATTGGGGGAAAATCCATTGCTGTCTGACCCTCATGGTTTTATTCCATCGTCCAACGCAATGTTTAGTTACGAGTTTTAATTTCCAGCCCAGACTGATTTCTATAGTAAAGAGCGATCGTTGGTTCTAACTTGGATCGAGTAAGTAGAAAGCCCTTGGCCTGCCATGACAGATACGCAAGTTATACGGCAGTGCATCTCAGTGAAAAGCACCCATACGTGTACTTGAAGCCCAAACCCGGAATTTTCCGGGTCTTTTTTTTTTGAGTTCGACATAAGCTTGACGTCAATCAGGTAGTGCAAGACTAAACAGTTACTAGATTTATTATTTATAGGTGTCAATTCAATGAAAGGTTTTACGCAACTTATTGGTTTTTTTGTTTGCTTATTATGCTCGACGTTAGCCAGCGCGAATGTAATGGTTTATCCCATGGTCGTGAAAATAAACCCTGTAAATCCAAATAAAAATCAGTTTAAGATTTTTTCAAAGTCAGACAAAACACAGTATCTAAAAGTATATGTGGCAGAAGTTGTTGATCCAGCAACTCAACAGGAGCATGAGATTCCAGTATCTATCATGAGTGGTACAGGCATCGTCGCTTCGCCGCAAAAAATTATTCTCCCCTCGGGAGGAGAGCACATCGTACGGGTACGTACGCTATCTACTCCGAACAAAGAAGTTCTATACCGCGTTTATGTCGAGCCCGTTACGGCAGAGGATAGTAAGTACGAAAATAACGATGCGGCAAGTGTAGGGGTAAACTTAACATGGGGCGTGCTGGTGTATAGCCCACCTATCAACCCTTTGAGTAGTCTGAATGTAAATATGAAGGATGGTAAGCTTGAAAATACTGGCAATATTCACACTTGGGTAAAGGATATTTTACTATGCTCAGACAGTACCCCTCAAAAATGTGAAAAAGTTAAAATTGAAAAGAGCTTGTATCCTGATCTTTCAATGCTGTTACCAAGTGTGAATTTTACTATAAAGTCTGTCGTCGTTCAGTACAAAACTCAAGAGTCTGACATGAAAACCCAGCGTTGGGATTTCTAGTAAGTCAGGTGTGCGATTGCCTGCTAAAAAGTCGCAACTACTAACCATTATATTGAAGGTGTATTTATGAGAAAGAAAAAGTTAGGTCTTACTTTCGCGTTGGTTGCATCAAGCTTGATTGCGGCGAATTCACAAGCTGCGGAAACCAATATTACTGTGACCGCTAATGTAGACCCGACGCTGTCCTTGACACAGGCAGACGGAACCGCCATTCCGAAAAGTTTGGAGATGACATACATTCCAGGCAAAGGACTTAGCGATTACATTCTGCCCGTAAAGATTTTTACTAACGACACATCAAAAAATATTTTGATGCGCTTGAATACTACGCCACTGTTAGTTAATTCTGTAGATTCTAGTAAGACAGTACCGTTGACTGTCAGCTTTGGAGGGAACGCACTGAGCACCTCCTCCGATGCAACCATCACTGGTTCTAGTATTGTGTGGGATAGCAATGGTGGGTCTCCCTCACAAGAGCTAAAAATCAAACAAACACAACTGGCAGCTTTAACAGGTGCCGGGCAATACTCTGGCACCGTGGGAATTGTAATTACCCAATCAGCTGCAACAACCAAGCCCTAACTAATACGAGAGTTTAAAAAGTGGCCGAGCTGGCTGATTTTTTTCAGGCCTGTGAGGCCACTTTTCCTAAGTATTCGAAAGCAAAATGAAAAATAATTTTTTATTAACTATAAAACACATTGCTTCCGGTGTGTTATTTTTTTTAGTTTTCTCTCAATGCTTAATCGCGGGTGAAAAAATACCTGAGGGTTTTACGTCTTTGGATCAAACTCAACAACTGTTATTGGATGTCTCAATTCCAGGGAAAAAAATTGGCTTGTTTCTTGTCGACGTCGACGCCGAAACGGTTACTTTTGAGAGACCACAGGCTTTGTTAGATCTAATGCCGTTATCTGCCAATCTATCGTTGGCAGAGCGCAAACAAGTACTCGCTGAATTGTCGGCACCTCACAAGCGTAACTCTCAGCTGGCATGCGAGGGTGGTGTTCAGGTCAATGGCTGCGGTTATATTCAAACTGATTCAGTCGCATATATATATGACGAGACCAATCAAGCTGTGTCAATTTTTTTGAATCAAAAATGGTATGATTTAAAAAATTCTCACAAACAACCTATTTATTTTCAACCCTCAGCAGATTTGAAAAACGCGTTTATCCATAGACAAACCGTCAACTATGCCGCAAATAGCGATTACAAAAATCTTTCAATAAGCGGTGTTGGAGCATTGGGAGTAGGTGAGCGCGGATTCCTGGGCATGGCTTGGCGATACTTGGGAGCCGAGTCATCTCGGCAGAACGTTAGTGAAACGTACCTTGATCAGTTTTATTATCGCTATGACATAGGTAATCGATATTACGTTCAGGCCGGCCGTATGGACCAACGTAATCTCTCAAGCAACCTAGGGGGCGCGTTCGGCTTTTCCCTTTTACCCATCGGAACCATGGATGGCTTAAGATTGGGGACCACCGAGGCGTACTTGAATCAGGCTGCAAAAAGCGAGGGAACCCCTGTCAATCTAATTTTAACAGTTCCCTCGCGAGTTGATGTTTACCGTGGCAACCAATTGCTGGGCACCAACTATGTCCAAGGTGGATTTCAAAATATTAGCACAGCCGAGTATCCAGACGGTAGCTACCTGCTTACGTTAAAAATCTTTGAAAATGGTCATCTTGTACGCACTGAAACCCAGCCATTTTCAAAGTCTGTAGCCGGTATGGGTAGCGCGGGCGATTTTCAGTGGTTTTTACAAACAGGAACGGCTGAAGACCAGACACACCAAAATAATGGCTCAGGGCAAACTAAAAAAAGTCCTACTACGCTCGTGGGTGCGCGCCTAAATACAGGTTTCAATACAGCCACAACTCTTGGCGCCGAACAAGTACATAATGTTAGATATGCAGAATCAAAATTTGAGTGGGCCCTGCCTACACGGTTTGGTAACCTGAATACGACAGCCAATTTCTTTTATGGCTCTGATGGCAGTCGTGGTGATACGCAGCAGATCTATTGGAATGATGGGCTTAGTGCAAGCGTTTACCGCTACAACGTGAGCACTCCAAGTTGCGATACTGACAGTTATCTCAGTTGCTACCAATCTGTCAATGCGACGGTTGGCACTAACCTATTAGGGTGGAATACGACGCTGGGTTACACCGTATCAAAGACACAAAATCGACCAAGCCGCGTGATGAGTGGGAGGAACAGTGAAGTTCAAGTCGAACGATACAATGGTACGTACATAAATGAATATGGCTCCCCCCTTAACTCGTTCTCAAATCGCTCCATACAACTGAATTTCAGCAGGTCGTTTGTTAGAAACAACTGGATCTATAATCCTCGCATCTCTCTTTATCAGTCTCAAAACGGGCAGCTTCGGGATAACGGTATGACACTTTCATTGACGCTGTCTCGTCGTACTCCTGCCACCGACACCGGTCGTACCGACTTCCAGTCTGCCCAAGCCTCGTTGACGCAGAGCAAACAGCAGCCGCGGCAGGAGAGTTATCAGTTCAGTCATGTGAGCAGTTGGGAGGATAGCGGCTATCGGGAGGTCGGTGCCAATGTAACTACTGATAATGAGAGCCAGCGCGGTATCACGCTTAATGGCCGAGCTAACACGGGCATGGGCCGTTTCAGCGGCACAATCAGTCAAAATCAAGGTGTCTCCCAAACCCAAACGGATATGAGTGGCCAGTACTCTTCGTCATTTGCAGTCGCACCTCACGTATTCGTATGGGGTTCTGACGATGGCGGGTCTGATCCGCTTGGCGGAGTTGTCTTTGAAGCACAGGTGCAAGGCGGTAGTGATGCCGAGCATCAGGCAGTGGCCGATATTCAAATGCCGGGAAGCTCCAAAACCACAGTGCATACCGGAGAAAAAGCTTTTGTTCCAATTGAGGGGTTTCAGAACATAAAAAGTCATGTTGAAGATTCAAGTACTCGCACAGGGGATGGTATTTCTAGTGTAGAGCAAGGTTCTAGCGAACAAAACTGGTTTATGCAACCTGGTAAATTGGGGGTTAGAAAGCTAACAGTCAATATTCAATACACTTACTTGGGTCAACTATTAGTCAATGGGAAAAATCTATTGTCGGGAGGAATGATTTTGAATGCTACAGTTCCCGATATTAATGAAGATGGTAGTTTTATAGCTGAGTTTAATGGTCAGCCTCAGCATCTCTATGTAGTGAAAGAACGGGTACTTTACCAATGTCCCGTAAAAATCTTTAAAACCGTGAATGGATTACGACAGCTAGGAGCTACTGAATGTAAAATTATTGCTGAAAAAGATTTGCCAATAGATATTAAGTCTTTATCTCGCGTAGCAAAGATATTAAAAAGCACCATGTCCATTACTAAGGCGTAATAGCGCTTATTAAATTATAGCCTAGCATGATCAAGAGACTAAGATCTGCCTTAAATTATGAGTTGCAGCAAGTCAGAATCTTCAATGAGCCTTGACCCCTTGAAAATACCAAGGCAATCACATGTAATCCTGACGCATCGCTCAAAACCTTGCACGGCACTCCAAGTCCCAAGCATGATATTTTTGAGGCTTAAGTTATCTTAGCTCATATGCCATATGTGACGATGCTCAGCTTTAATTAAGTATTATCGCAAAAAAAGCCTTAAATCTCATGAATACCGAGCAAAATCATTATGTTTAACTCAAGAGAAATTCAGCCCCGCTTAAAGAGTCAGGGATTCAGTATTAGCGAAATTGTCAAAGCTTTGAGTTGTTCTGAATTCAAGGCATATTATCAACCTAAAGTCGAACTTTTTGGCCTAGACCTTTCCGGACTTGAAGTACTTGTCCGCTGGAAACATCCTGAGTTAGGAGTTCTCACGCCTGACAAATTTCTTCACACTGTTATCGCCGGTGGCCTATTGAATGAAATGACGCGGTCTTTATTAGATCAGGCGTTAATTTTCCAGAAAAGACTAGCATGTAGATCTATTAGAACGGCAATGGCGATTAATCTTGAGCCTAGCCAGGTAACTGACAGCGGTTTTATTAGAGCCTTTATTGCGCAGGCCAACTCTCACGACATTACAAATAATGCTCTAACAATTGAAATCACTGAGCGTGCAAATGAATCATTGTCTTTCCCAAAATTCGCAAGAAATTCCGCTAAGCTCAAAGCGGCAGGCTTTAGTGTTTCTATCGATGACTTCGGTATCGGCTATTCATCTCTTGAACGTGTTTGTAAAACACCTTGTTCGGAAATAAAAATCGACAGAGTCTTTGTTGAAAATATGTGTTCCGATGTTCAATATCGTAAAATGATTGAACTCATGGTTAATATTGGCAGCACCCTGCAGTTGAATGTGGTCGCGGAAGGGATAGAGACACTTCAGCAGCTTAACCTATTGCAAAGTCTCGGATGCCACCATGGTCAAGGCCACTTGTTTTCAGCGGCGCTTCCATCTGAGCAAATTGAGCAATGGTGTATAAAATGGAGTGGTTGTATTTTTCCTTAATTAAATCCGAATTGGTTACTGTCGGACTTAAGCCAGTCCTCTCATTTTATCAAGCATTATACGTACTTCTTTAATGAATTCTATCAAACTATCAGAAATCAAGACTGTACTGTTTTTTTCGATCTCTCGTTCGATTTCTTCTGAGCGGCGTGAGAGCTCGGTTAAACTAAATATACGTAGAGCACCACGTAAACGGTGCAATTGCTCGTGTAGTTTTTGTTTGTCTTGTTGAATTAATAGCTTTTCAATGTAGTTCAGGTCTGACTCGCTACTTTCAATAAAGCTAGGGATTAGATCGGTAAGCTCTGGACATTCGTCCAGTAATTCGAGCAAGGAAAGCCACTCACTAGGCTCGCCAGTTAAACACTGCGTTGAAACGGAAGTGATTTTCGAGCCGGGTAACCATTTATTCATGGCCTGACGCAATGTCTCTAGCCCAAGTGGTTTCAGCAAACACTCATCGATACCCGCGTCTATACAGCGTTGTTTCTCTTCGATCAAGACACTTGCAGTCATAGCCAATATCGGAAAATGCTGGGAGCCTTTTAGTTTACTCCGCACTTTTTGAGCTAGAGTGTAGCCATCCATGATGGGCATATAGCAATCGGTAATCAACATGCAGTGGGTTGACTCTTTAAACTGATGAAGCGCCTCGCTACCATTCGCAGCAATCTCACAGTCAAAACCCAATCGATCTAGCTGGCTTTTGATTAAGGCCTGATTAGTTGGATGATCCTCTGCAACCAAGATTAGTGGTCTTCCAGCAACCTCCGCAAGTGGACCATTTATCACATTGTTTACGGAACAGCCTAATAACTCGTTGCACACGTATACTACGCTACTCCACATGAACGGGTTGCTGGTCAACGCTGGATATCCGAGTCCCGTATCTTGCCATCCCGAGAGTATAGGAGTGGCGGTCACATTGACGCAGTGATCATGATGCTTCCGTTCAAGTTTTTTAATGTCATCAAAAAAATAAATATCGCAAGAGTCTGCTATTTGTTCTTCCGCCCCGAGGACAGAGGTGGCCCCAAGCGTCGATAGTAGATGAGTGAGTTCTTCTCGATCCTCATCGTCTGACAAGTCGACGCAAACCCGCCGGCCCAGTAATAATTTTTCTCGGCCATCTCTGCTAAAGGTACCTACCGGAAGCATAATTGCCACCCTCGTACCTACACCCACTTCACTGTCCAGCGACAGTTCGCCACCCATTAACTCAACCAGATGCTGACTGATTACAAGGCCTAATCCAGTTCCTCCGTATCGCCGAGTGATGGAAGTGTCTCCTTGAGTAAAAGGCTTAAAAATTCTTTCTTTTTGTGAGTTATCCATGCCCGGACCAGTATCCGAGACCGAGATGATAATCCTCTGGCTATCAGGATTCGAAAGCGTTACTGCGACTTTTAACGTAATTGTCCCAATGGCCGTAAATTTAATCGCATTACTTAAAAGATTCAGCAATACTTGACGCAGACGCATGTCGTCGACATTGATGGTATGAGCCAACATAGGGCTTATGGATACTCGTACTCGAAGGCCTTTTGCGTGTGCTTGGTGCGCCATCACTCCCATAACGCTGCTAAGCAACGTTCGCAGGTCAGTTTTTTGATTGTGCAGTTGAAGTTGATTGAACTCAATTTTAGAAAGATCGAGCACGTCGTTGAGTACAGTCATCAATGACTTCGCTGATTCATCAATCATCTGCATAATTTGCTGTTGATCACGACTCATAGACTTGGAGTGCAGTAACTCTAATAGTCCCAGTATTCCGTTCATGGGCGTGCGTATTTCATGGCTCATTGTCGCTAAAAATTGAGATTTCGCATTCGCAGCTTCTTCAGCAGCCTCCTTGGCTTTCGAGAGCTTGATCGATTTTTGTCTGGACTCTGTAACATCCACCCACACGCCATTCCAAGTTATTGTTCCAGAAGGCGTACTTTCAGGCACTGCATCAACGCGAACATGCATTTCTCGTCCAATTGCGCGGCAACGAAAGAACGCACGTAATGGTTGCAAATTAACGGCTTTGCGCTCCAGCTCAGCTAACAATGAGGTTAGATCCTCGGGATGAATGGCATCAAATAATAATAGAGAGTTATCTAATACGTCAGTGATATCGAGCCCTAGCAGTTCTTTTATAGATCCGGCAAGATAGGTAAATACCGGTAGTTGCCCGCGTTCATGAAGGGCCTCAAATACACCGACGGAAAGGTGGGTGGTGATCCTTTTAAGGCGTGCCTCCAACGATTTGCTTCGCTCATCGACCTGCCGAATATGGGTTATATCAACTAATGAAACCATCACTCCTGCTAATGTTAGATCTGCGCGATAAAAGGGTTTCATCCAGTATAACCAAGTCCGCACTCCCCCTTGTTCATCGCTCATGGTGAATTCCGAATGGAAGCTTTCGCGTTTTCTCATCACTTGTGTTGCTAGCTCATCAATGGTCACTGACCAATCACCAGGATAATGATAGGTTTCCAAAGTCGTTCTGCCGAGTAGTTCAGATTTTTTGATTGAAAATGCATGCTCATAAGCATGATTAATTAATAAATAACGTTTTTCTATATCCTTGACTACTACAGGATAAGGAAATGTTTCTATCAAAGCCTCACGCAATTGAAGTTGGTCAACAATAGTTTGCTCAGCATTACGTCGGTGGTGAATCTCTTTTTGTAAGCGGCGGTAAAATATAAATAACAGTGCCATAATAGTCAAAATCAAGAAAGCGGAAAACCAAAGCAGTTTCGTAAGAGCTATCCATGAGAGGCCCGGTTGCGGCGTAATATGCAACCATTTATTATTGATTTCTTTACGTCTTTCTTCGGGGATTGTACGCAATGCTCGGTTAATCAGCGGGAGCAACTTTTTGTAATTCTCTGTCACGCCGATAGACAAGTCATCAGAGATATCAACAGGTGCAACAATTTGTAGATCTCCTGAAAATTTCTCATTCATCAGTGAATTGATAATTGAAAGATTGCCAATGAAAGCAAACGCTTCTCCGTCTACTACTTTTTTCATACCCAAAAACGTAGAGTCAACAATCTCAACACTACTGTATGGCACAAGTGCTTTTAGTTGATCTCGAAGAAACAAAGGATCGGTGATAGCGACGGACTTACCATTGAGTTCAGATAGACGAGATACCCTCGCTCCAGAGGTGACGATAACATTGCTGAGCTTTATGAATGGCCGCGTGTACAGCACCTTAACCTGATTGCTTTCAGCATGAACCACAGGAAGAATGATATCCACCTGGCCTGATGCCATTTTGAATAACGCATCCTTCCAGCTATGTGTTGGAGCATTTTCAGTTTTCAGACTCAACGCTGACGTCACCTCGCGCCAATAGTCAGCAGATAAACCATCTGCCCCCCCTTGACTATCGGCAAAGGCAATAGGTTTCCAATTTGGGTCATAAGCGACTTTCAATGTCGGCAAATTGCTAAGATAGCGTTTTTCTTCGTCGCTAAGTAACATCGTTGAAGAGGGGTCATCATGCGCCATCCAGTACGACTTAAGTGTATCTATCTCATTTGCAGGTAGGCCTCGCAACGCTTTGTTAAGCACCGACATCAATAGAGAGTCTTCCTTTCGAACGGCGAAGTGTAAATTAGTCTCTACGTTTGGAATGGCGCGAGCCGTGAGGGGAAGTGCCAGTAAGGTAGGCAATATGGGATAACTGCCCATACCATCTTCAACGATAACGCTTGCGGCTTCTGAATTAATCAAGCTTATGGCAGAACTTAGGTCTTTTGTGGTCAAAAAAGAAGTATTGGGATGTAAGATCTTTAACCATTCCTCCGTAGTATCCCCCTCCACTATCGCTACTTTCAGGTCTCGCAATTTGTCAATAGATAGATGTTCGACAATATTTTTTGAACCCAATAAAATCGCAGGGATCTTAAAGTATGAATCTGATAGTGTCATACAGTCTAAATCACTATCGATTTTCGGCGCATCCACCACCACGTCAACACTTTTGTCACACAGAGCAGAATAAAGACTTGATGCCGATGAATACTTTTTGAAATTTAGCGTAACGTTTAAATTGTTTGCGATTTTAGATAGAAGTTCATTTCCATAATTATAGCTATCGGACATTTTATCTTTGTTCAATCCAATATCAACATATCCTACTACCCACGATGGGTTTTGCTTAACGTAGGCTTGCTCCGTCGTGCTAAAATCTGAATATGCCCCATAGCAATCGCCACAAACCGCCAAAGCTGTCAATATTGCGAATATTGCCCTTGACAAAATTGACGTGTATAGGGGCTCTACAGGTATCGGCAGTCGCACAGACGACCGATTAAAAATAGGAGTTGACATGCTGCCTAAAATCGTCATTGCCGATGATCATCCGATTGTATTGCTGGGTGCAAAAATTATAGTTGAAAAGCAAGGTCTTGGAGAGGTAGTTGGTACAGCTACAAGCCCGGAAGAGCTTGAAATCGTATTGAGCAATACGCCTTGTGACTTGCTTATAACTGACTTTTCTATGCCTCACAGTCAGCGCGATGGGCTGACCATGCTAGCTCGCATCCGACGTCTCCATCCTGAGTTAAGAGTGGTCGTACTTACATCTATTCAGAATCCAGGTTTAGTATTAAGTATATTAAAGCTGGGCGTAAGCGGTATTGTTGAAAAAAATGCTAATCAGCGCGAATTATTGGGGGCTATAAAGTGTGCGATGAAAGACAAACGTTATGTCAGTTCGTATTTTCGTTTAACGCTGGCCAATGCGTCAATATTGAATCTAGAAAACATACAAGTAAAACTATCGCCTAAAGAAATTGAGGTAATACGTCTTTTAGCTTCCGGTTCGACACCGACTCAGGTGGCAGAAAAATTATCAAGGAGCATTAAAACAGTTAGCTGGACTAAAATCTCAGCTAAAAAGAAATTGGGTGTTAACACAGATGCGGAGCTTTATCAATATGCCCGAAATACGTTGTTGAGCGACTAAAAATTCGTTCTTTTACTTTGCGAGCTTTGGTTAAATTCGGAAAATATTAACGAGTATAAATTTAATATGAGCCGTATAGGCAGTCGCTAACGATGTCCCTTTCTATTAGTTGCTTTAGCCTACAGCAGCTTAAATGTTATCAGATAAACCGGTGATGAGCGCCTGGCCGGCATTACCTTATGCATCTGGATAACTGGATTCGACTGCTGCAGTTTATCGTTGGCTTGGCCCAGCGGCTGAGAAAAACTTAACGCCGCTTCCTGGGTTAGTTGACCGCTAAAGCCGATTTACAAATGCCTTCACTGTCGTATATCGCCGAAATTGATTCCTGTTAAATGGGTAGTATTAATAGGTGCGGTGATATGTGATTTTCATCGATGTAATTAAGTTTGGTGTCCCCTGGAGTGCAATATGCCTGAACAGTTCTTCGGTGCTAATATATAGACATCCTGATCAGTCGACAACTCCGTAAAATATTTAATTTATATTCGCGTCAATAAGTTTAGGGGGCAAATGCAATTCTCTAGCATTCACCAATTTAAAAATTACTCGTCGATGGTGTAAATTTTATGCGTAATGTCCCGTTGTACTTTCCAATTGCTTGCTCTTTCTGAACTAATCTATTAGCCCTCAAGCTGAATTGCCAAGGAGTACAGTAGACGGGATTAGGTATTTTGGGAAGAGTTGTCAGCCTTGGTGTAAGCTGGCGGATGTTAGAAAAAATATGATCCTTGTTATTTTGCATTTTTATCGATGTATCCGATGATGTCGTAAGATTCGAAATCCATACTTCATAAGGAATTGAGTTTTTGAGGTCGGAGTTTGCACTCCGGCTTAAGTTTTTAATATAAAAATTATTATCTTTAGAGTTGGGGTCTGACATGGTGATCGAATATTTTTCGCTTTGTGCGTTAAAACCATCGTAAAGGCACGCCTGCACGTCGACACGACCATGTAATTCTGTACCGTTAGATTTCAAGCCTAGATCTATCGTAGGGTTGGCGGTGTTGTATTCAGGTAAATAAATCTGGATATTTCCTGAATCCAAGAGGTTTAGTGTTATGTTGGCTGTCCAAGTGGCGACAGGCGCGGTAGGTAGCCATGATGACTGTGTTAGCACTAATTTTGCCGTCCAAACTCCCCCAATCGGTAATCTTTTTATTTCTGAGCTTGGAATCCAGACATTGAGGGTCTTAAATATAAGTTCACTTGAGCCTACTGCGCCCGTCCCCCCCCAAGATGAATTCATCGTTAGAGAACTGTATCTGCCCCGAACTGAAAATACAACACTTTCTCCTGTTAACCGAATATTGCGTTTTATTTGCGTTCTTTGCTCTACGAACTGCAGTGTTATAAAATTGGTAACTTGAGCGCTTGAATATAGAGGAGCGCTTGCGCAAGCTCCTACAGCTTCATTTGACTCGGACTGACACAACCAAGACATACGTGAGTAATAATTTGAATCGTCGCTGGATGGTGGGTTTGAAGAGCCCTGTCCCCCAGACACATCCTTCCATATTGAGAAGTCGCCCGAAACGGCGTTTTTGTCGATATTATAGGTTACTGATTTCGTTCTACTTGCTACAGGTACAATAGGTGACGAAATAGCGGCTTCGCAACTTAAGCCATAAGCAGCTATAATTATCGAAAAAAATAATTTAAAGAATAATCCATGCATTTGCACTGACGCTCCGTCAATGATTCAGATAGACCAATAAGTCATAATCGTTATTGAATGTTAATACATTATAAGTTAGGGGCTTGCGGTAGCAAACCAGAAAAATCCGGATCTTCAGTATTATATCGTCAACCATAGATACTCGGAACAACCTCCAGCTATATGAAAAACTCCTCGCCATCTGACCTGAGACATCCATGAGCAGGATGAGCTAACGGGGTCTAGCCCATTAAACGGGGATGCGGCGGAAATCTTGGACTACCTGGAGGTAGTTCATGTATTCATACGAAGACCGCACCCGAGCGGTCGAGCTCTACCTAAAAGTGGGGAAACGCATTGGGGTAACGATTCGTCAGCAGGGCTACCCGACGAAGAACTCTTTGAAGAGCTGGCATGCAGAGTATGAGCGATGCCTCGACCTGCCGCGTGGCTACGAGACCTCGAAGTCGAAGTACTCACGTACCCAAAGGGAAAGGGCTGTCGAGTACTATCTCGATCACGGTCGCAGCATCGCCGCTACCGTCACGGCGTTGGGCTACCCTGCACGGGATTCGTTGCGTACCTGGATTTACGAATTGCACCCCGAGTTGCATGCGCGTGTCGTTGGCCGATCTGACGGGTTGGCCCGCCCAGCAGCGATGAAGCATGCAGCGATCATCGCGCTGTGCACGCGAAAAGAAAGTGCGAAAGCCCTGGCTGAAAACCTAGGCTTATGTAAGCCGACCTTGTACCACTGGAAAAACCAGCTACTCGGCCCAGAGGTATCTGCATCCATGAAACGCCGACTAGAATCCCCATCGTCATTGGAGCAAGAAGAGTTGGAACGACAACTCGAATCTCTCAGGCTCGCCCTGCGCCGTCTGCAGCTTGAGCACGACCTGTTGATGAAGGCGAATGAACTCATAAAAAAAATACGGGCATCGACCGGCAGATCCTGACCAATCGGGAGAAGACATTGCTGGCTGATGCCCTGAGACAGACGTACTCATTGTCAGAGCTGCTTGAGGCGTTGGACTTGGCCCGAAGTTCCTATTTCTACCAACGAGCCCGAATGCAGGTGGCGGAAAAATACACCGACGTGCGTCGTGCGATGGCAGACATCTTCGAGCGCAATCATCGCTGCTATGGCTACCGACGGATGAAGGCTTCGCTAAGCCGGCAGCGCGTGCATTTGTCAGAGAAGGTGGTGCAGCGCTTGATGAAGCAGGAGTGCCTGGTCGTCGCTAAGCCAAAACGGCGTCGATACGGTTCCTACCTCGGGGAGATCAGTCCCGCGCCGGAAAATCTTGTCAACCGGGACTTCACAGCGGTTGCTCCGAATGAGAAATGGCTGACTTACATCTCGGAGTTCCAGATCCCGGCCGGCAAGGTGTACCTGTCTCCAATCATCGACTGCTTCGATGGAAAGGTTATCAGTTCGTCGATCGGCACGCGTCCCGACGCCGAGCTCGTGAACACGATGCTGGATGCCGCTGTCGAAACGGTGGCCGGCAACGATAAACGGCCTGTGGTTCACTCCGATCGTGGCGCGCACTACCGCTGGCCCGGCTGGCTATCGCGCATCGCTGATGCGAATCTGACTCGTTCGATGTCGAGCAAGGGCTGCTCACCAGATAACGCGGCTTGTGAAGGCTTCTTCGGCCGGCTGAAAGCTGAGCTGTTTTATCCTCGCAACTGGCAGTCAACGAGCATCGAGCAGTTCATTCAGGCCCTAGACTTATACATTCGCTGGTACAACGAGAAAGGCATCAAGATTTCCCTCGACGCTCTCAGTCCCGTTGAGTATCGTGAGAGCCTGGGCTTCGCGGCATAACCAGTCCAAGTTTTTATCCGCATCCCCCGTTTTTCATATGTGGTTCTTTTTAGCCGGATTTTCAAGGCGTCACAGTTGAAAGCTGTTCAGTCCCAACTGCCCCAAAGCGTCTCTCCGATGATCAGCGCGACGAACGAAAGCCCGCATAGTAGGGGCCTCGTCGTTTTTGGAGTATCGAAAAATGGCGGTGGATATTTTGACTGCTGCCATCTAGAAAAAATCTGCCCCTCAGCCACGAATGTCGTATCGCTGTTTCGATTCTTATTTCAGTGCTCCTGAACGTGCTGTAACCTGGCGGAAAACCTTTGATCGATATTCTGCAGGCGCCTCTGAAGCTCCAGGTTCAGAAAACCTAGTAATGCGGGGGTCTAATTATAAATTAGCCTGCACCGCTTCTATCTTCAACAATAAGTCGCACTACTAATCCCGCAATTAGTTAACGGCTCAGCCCAGAATGATGGCAAGCAGAACGGGATTGTATTTCTGATAGGTCAGCCTCTTTGAATCGTTACCCTATGGGCAAATAAAAGTCGACGGCTACGCCCTGCCATCGTCAGGCATTTAGAAAGCCATGTACTGCAAATAGGATTTTTAATCCTAGTCCGATTTTTCGCTTAGTCCTCTGCCTTTATAATCCACCTCAAGAATATTTTTGACGCCCCCCCCCCTAGTGATTATCAACAGGCGGTTTTTCGAAGAGGTGTAGACATGACCATTCAATTCAAAAAAAAACTATATGCCCTAGTGGTAGGTTCGGCTACAGCACTGGTGGTGTCTTTCGCTTCCGCTACCGGTATGCAGCCTGAAACCTCGGTGGTGATATTGTACGAGGCCGAAGGTGAAACCAGCATTAATGTCAGGAACACAGACGGCACTCCGGCGCTGTTATATTCGACCATCGAGAATATTCCCGAAGACTCCGAGTCGCTGGTGTTACTTACGCCTCCCGTCACCCGTGTCGAGCCCGGAGACACCCAACTTGTGCGTTTTCTTCTTAAAGGCGGCGAGCCGTTAAAGACCCAGCGACTCAAACGCGTGATCTTTGAAGGCATCGCGCAAAAGCCTAATACTGAAGGTAGCGCGACAGTGGGTGTGAGCATGCGTCAGAACCTGCCGCTGATCATCCATCCCAAAGGCCTGGAGCGTAAACGCGAGCCATGGAAGCTGCTGAAATGGGACATTCAGGACAGCAAGCTGGTGGTGATCAACGACAGCGCCTACGTAGTGCGATTGTCTCAAGAGCTGGAGCTCAGGCCCTCGGGCAAGATGGTCGTGCTACCGCGCAGCTATGTCTTGCCAGGTGAGACGTTGAAAATGGCGCTGGAACCGCAGGCTACCCATTCAAGCTCCGTGACCATCGGTCCTGGTACTGTCTACGGCTTCTCTGTCGATAAGTACCAAGCACCTATTGGCACCACTGCTACCCGCTGAGCCTGCGTAACGGCCAACGCTTAGTGTTGGCTATGTCGGTCGTCTACTTAGCAGTCCAATGCTATGAAAAAGCCTATTCAGGCAGCCGCCAAGGCTGGCCGGTCCAAACTCGTGCCTGAACAAAGCCATCGCGTCTTCCAGCCAGTATTAGCACCGCTTACGTTTGCGATCTGGAGTGCCTTGATGCTCGCGCCGATTACCGCCATGGCAGATGCACTGGTGGAGTCGAAGCACGCTTCTGACGACTTCTTAGGGTTCGATATGGAAATATTGAAAGGTCGTGGTATTGACCCCAAGCTGGCAAAGTATTTTCGCGAGGCCGTCCGGTTTACCGAAGGGCGTCGCGCCGTATCGCTGGTGGTCAATGGGACCAAGCTAGGTAAGGTCGAAGCCAGCTTCGACAATCAGGGCGAGTTGTGCTTCGACGACGTATTGCTGGCCAAGGCTCGTTTGGTTGCGCCGGGGTCTCAGTATGTGTTGAGCCCGAAGGACGCGGTCGACAAACGCTATGATTTCGTTGCTGCCTACCCGCAAACCGAGGTAAGCCTGCGCCCGAACAAGGATGAAATTTTTTTGGTTGTGCCGCATAGCGCTTTGCTGGGCGGCGGTCCCGAGGCCTTGGATTTCAGCAGTGGCGGCACCGCGGCGCTCTTCAACTATGACGTCATGGCCATGCGTTCGGAGTTTGGTGCGCAGTCTAGTGATTACTTGTCAGCTTCGACCGATCTGGGGTTCAACATGGGTGACTGGATCGTGCGCAGCCGCCAGATACATACCAAGAGCGACGACAAGGCGACATTTGAGCACTTGTACGCGTATGCACAACGTACGTTCACCGAGCAAAAGGCCAAAGTTCAAGCTGGCCAGATCAATATCAACAACCCGCTTTTTTCAGGAGGCGCCATTACCGGCGTGCAAATCCTTCCCGAAACTGCACTGGTGGGGCCCTCAGGTTCTGGCGCACGGATAGAGGGTATTGCTCAGGCACAATCTACGGTAGAAGTGCGTCAGGCCGGTGGGCTGATCTACACCACAATCGTACCGGAGGGTCCATTCAGCCTGAGCGATATCCCATTGCTCAATAGCAACTCTGACCTAGATGTCACGGTGCGGAATATCAACGGCGTAGAACGGCATTTTGTCGTGTCGGCTGCTTCGTTTCGTAATGCCGTCACTGCCCGTCCGGGCTATACATTCTCTGCGGGCAAGATGCGTAACCAAGGCGCTGACGATGAAGATCAGCCCTGGGTCGTTACGGGTACTGGCACTTGGAGGTTGAGCGAAAGCCTGACCGCCATCAGCGGTCTGATAGTTGCCACCGATTATGAATCTATCGGATGGAGAGCGGATACAAGCCTGGCAAAAGACACCAGCCTAAGTGTAAGTAACGTGTATTCGAATGCCGCGAAGGAGGGTGTAAAAGGCACCAAGGCCAGCGTCACCGTGAGCAAGCGTTTAACCGGGAGCATATCGGGCAGTGTATCTGCCACCCAGCAGACCATTGGCTATCGTGATCTTTCCGACACCACCTTGCGCACCAATGGCGATTGGTACAACAGTCGCTACCAGAGCCAATACAGCTCTTCCCTGAGCTGGTCTAACGACACTTTGGGCAGCTTCAACGTAGCCGTTTCGCCAAGCCGCACCTTCAATGGTGATGTGACCAACCGCTTGGTAGGGTCTTGGGGGCAAACGTTCAAACATATCACCGTTTCCGCGGCAGTGGAGACCGCGTTAAGCGGCTCATCCAGTAATAGTGGCAGCAGCGACAACACCGTTTACGTCAGTGTCAGCATTCCCCTGGGCCAATCGCGCAGCGTACGGACCTACGCCAGCCGGCGTGGAGATAACCAACGACTCGGCGCGACGTACTCCGAAAGGGTCAATGACCAGCTCAACTACCGCTTGAGCACCGAGAGCACAGGTAACAGCGGCGACAACTACTCCACCGCTAACATGTCGACATTTTCTCGCTACACCAGCGTTGACCTAGGTTACGCCGAAGGCCCGGACAGCAAGAACTACAGCGGCCGTCTCTCCGGCGGCGCAGTCGCGCACAAAGACGGCCTAACCCTATCGCCATACGCAGTCCAAGACACCTTCGGCATCGTAGATGTGGGCGACCTGTCCGGGGTCAAGGTAACGACGCCGACTGGCCCGGTATGGACCGACAGCAAAGGCCAGGCTGTGGTACCACAACTCAGCGCCTACCGAGAGAGCCGCATCGAGGTGCAGACCAAATCGTTGCCCAAACGAGCCGACTTGCAAAACGGTTTCCAGACCGTCGACGCCGGACGCGGCTCGGTGAGCCGCGTAAACTTCAAGGTCATCAAGGCGCAACGCATCCTGATCAACGCCACTGATGCCGCAGGGCAACCGTTGCCCAAAGGCTCTTCAGTACTCGACGGCAAAAATCATTTCCTTACGACGGTCTTGGACAACGGCACCATTTTTCTTTCCAGCTCGGACCCGGCTCAAGTGCTGAGGGTTGCACTCCCGGATGAAAATTCCTGCGTGTTGACGATCGACTTCCCCAAGGACACTGACTATGAAGCTTTCTACGATGTTGCACCAGCGGTTTGCTATACGCCATAAGGCCCGTACCTATCGCGCGTGGCGGCTAGGTGCTGTACTCGCCTTGATTACCGGCGGTGCCTTTGCAGCCAATTGCGACATGCGACTAAGTAATCCTGAAGTGGATTACGGTGCACTTAACCGAGGTGAAATGGAGCTTCGCGGGAACGCCCCGATTGCACTCGGTACGCGGCAATTGACGCTGACAGCGGTGTGTCGCCAAGAGACTACTTTTGGGCTGCGATTTGAGGGACAAAGGTCGGACTCGACTAGCTACCGCTTTGCCGGTAAAGGGAATTTTACGATCAAGCTGAGTAGCGCAACGCTGGATGGTACTTCCGTGCAACTGGCTCAATTGAGCGGTGACGCAGTTGGTAAAGCGACAGGGGCATCGGCGGCGATCGAACTGCGCCCGAATGAAGCCGTTACGGCTATTGCACAAAATCAGCGAGCGGTCGGTAAAGTGTTTTTGGCGCAAATCGAAATTCGAACGTATATCTCTGAAGCAGAGACACGTGCGCGCGATATCACCACGCTTGAAGGTCGCGGAGCTTTGACGCTAGAGACACAATAAATAATTATCAAACTTTCTTTTGGGCCTATTCCTATAGAAGCTAAAGTATTGCTCATTAGAGAATATGAGTTAGCTGGAACGGAAACAAGCTATTTTGCAATGGGCAGATCTTTAGACATTTACGACACGGAGCGATAAAAATGCGTTTTCATCAAAAAGTGGCCGCCTTGGCCTTGGCAGCTAATGCAGCACTTTCTTCTTTCGGAGCTCAAGCTGCGTCTATCGAGGTTAGAGTCGCCGGCACCATTACACCGGGCTCTTGCACGCCAACAATGGCTGGCGGTGGCACTGTCGACTACGGCACTATTGCTGCTAATCAGTTAAGCCAAACTGGCTATACACTTCTTTCGGAAAAAGAAGTAGGTCTTTCTATTAGCTGCGACGCACCGACTAAGCTGGCAGTGCGCGCAGTAGACAACCGTCACAGTAGTGTAGTTCCAGGAATACTCTCGGGGTTAGGAGTTAGCTTTACCTCCGATTCATTAAACTACGGTCTTGGCACAGCGTCCAATGCTAAGATAGGGGGATTTGCCCTGCTTATGAAGCCGGGTACCTTCACCGCTGATAGTGTGGCAGTTTACACAACATCAAGTATGAATAACGGTACGAGTTGGCTGATGTCACTCACCGGTGGTGTGCTGAATGTAACCAATAGTCTGATGTCATGGTCGACTAAAGCCGGTGGTCCCCCCATTGCAGTTACCAACCTCTCAGGGATTATTTCTGTTCAAGCTGCATTGAACAAAGCTTCTGAGTTGAACCTGACTAGCGACGTTTCTCTGGACGGTTCGGCCACGCTTGAGTTGGTCTACCTGTAGTATCCAAAAGCCTGCGGTGTTCACTTACTGCAGGCTTTTCATCTCTTGTTCCGATTTAGTATGCCCAATTAAAGTGGTTGTGCCCACAAAGCTGAAATCAGCCGTCATTGAAAATTTTTTTCGATTAGATCGAGAGGAAAGTATCAATCCATCAAGTCGAAACTCGCGTCCAATGTCGCCATGTTTAAAATTATTCCGCACTAACTATAAGCGCGCAACAGAAAGTCAAGCTCTCTTTTAGGTCAGGGCTAAAGTTACTGGCGCCATTAACGGCTGACTTTTGCACTCAAGCACTTGCGTAAGGTAACGTTACCGATCAGGGTGTAATGTGTGCTGGCGCAGTTTAACCTCGCTAACTTTCTATAGTTATTACAGCAATGAGCTTCTTTCTCAATTAGTTGAGACGCATAAATAAGCCTTCTATCTGCACAATAGATGATCGAGCGAGTTATTTTTTACTGGCTCCCCTGGTAGCACCATAGCCTCACAATCCTTTGCATTGGGTCGCAGTTTGAAAAGCGTCTAGGCAGCTACTATTATATCTATGAACCCTGCTGTGTTTAAAGCGAATACTGTCGAAGTCACCTCTATCTATTTCTTCGGCGGTAGCAAAACTTGTGCTACATCAAGTGTGCTAATGAGCAACATCAGTGCTACGTTTTTTCTCGGTCACCGGGTAACCGTGGGTCTCCTAATACATTTATCAATCTAGCGGGTACTTATGTTCTCACTGCTGGCCTGAATAAAAGCTCGAAATTGACATTGACCAACGATTTCTCTCTGAATGGTCCGGCCGCGCTTGAGTGATTTACCTGTAATGTCCAAAGAGCCCGTGACGGCTATTCGCTACGCGCTATTTTCTGCATTTCCCGTTGAGAGCTGCTTGTTAGCTGTTTTAGTAAAATGTCCGATCTCGTTTCTGTTTATGGATTGACGGCTTTTTTATAATGCTTAATTCCTCTCACAGTAAGTATACTCATTACTTGTGCTTTGCTTTTCCTGATTCTACGGCTTTTTCCCATGCTCAGAATCCTGCCGTTATGGATGATCTATATAAGGATATCCCCATGTTTGACTTACGTCCGCAGATTCGCATTGCGCATCTCGATGACCACGCGATCATAAGATACGGTATTAGACTCCGGCTATTGAAGGAGCCGGACTTCGTCGTAGTCGGCAGCTTCGAAAACAGCCATACCATGATCACCAGTCTGCACAATACCCCGGCCGACGTCCTGCTCGTCGATTACTCCCTCGGTCCTACCGAAATAGACGGCGTCTCGCTTATTCGTGCGCTGAACGCCAAGTTTTCTGAGAGCAAAATACTCATCCTATCCTCCCACTACGACCCCGCGATTGTCGCTCTAACATTACGTGTCGGTGCCCGTGGCTTCGTCGGTAAAAGTGAGGATGTATCACAGATCGTCAAAGCTATCCGCACCGTTGCAACAGGTTCTGTCTACCTTGACGCTGACATGTCCTTACGATTGGCCGAAATTTCGGTCGCAGCCACGCCGGCGTCTACCGTTGAACACTCCAAAGGCGAGGCCGAGCTTTTAGCGGGCGCCAAGCTGTCGGTCAAGGAACGGGAGGTTATCCGCTGTTTTCTAGATGGGATGACCGTCAGTGACATTGCCGGCAAATTTGACCGCAGCGCCAAGACCATCAGCACGCAAAAGTCCATGGCATTTCGTAAGCTGGGGGTCTCCTCCGACAATGAGCTGTTCAAACTCAAACTTATGCTGGAATACCTATGAGGTAGGTACCGACCACAGGTTACCGAACGGCTCAAGAAGCCCAGCGCGATATCAGCCACTTCTTGATGCATCGGTACAACTGGGTTCGTCCCCATCAATTCAACGGTAGGCTGGCGCCAGCTCGGGCCGAAGAAAAACTTAACGTAGTGTCCAGGATTAGTTGACCACTACAGGACTGAATTTCGCCCTCGCTCTTGACGCGCACAACGCTTTTCCTATTCCGGATTCATCTAACGCTCATTTCGCTTACTCATTACTTCTAGACACGCTTCCGCCATAGCGAATCTGATCGACCGAACGGGAGAGGATTCATCGCGTAAGGAATTATCTAGACATAAGAGGTTTGAGATATGGACACGAATCGCATGGATGTCCACATGAATTGGTTGTCCATATAGATTTCTGTGAAAACCGCTAAAGCCTTACTCGACAAGGCTTCGAGATAATGTCCATCATGCCTGACATGCGACTGCGATGGCCACGACATCACCGACGACTGGAACCTCAGCGCCCAGTGGGAACAAACCGCCTACGGGCATCCCTTCTCCAAACGCATCATCGGCAATGCCCTGCTCGCCTATCTGCTGTGCCAGGGCTGGGGCAACCAGCCGGATGTGTTTGGAGAGCTGATAGGCCAAACCCAGGCGCTGACCTCCCACACGCAAAGCAATCATCTCAACGCCACCGCGCAGGATGAGCTGCTCCAAACACTGCTCAAATTCCAGCATTGGCATTACGTGCTGCCCACCACGCCCGCGCTGGTGGTGCTCGACACCCGCACCCGGCGTTGGCGCAGTGAGTTCACCCTCAAGCAACCGTCCGGCCTGCTGGACTGGGAAGCCTTGAGCGAACTGCAGCAGGAGCTGCTGGACCACCCCTCGGCGATCATCGTGTCACCGGCGCCGATCTTTGGCGTCAAGCTGATCGAAACCGTGCAAAAGGTCTTTAGCTGGTGCGGCTTCCCCCTGCTGGTGGACGCCGAAAACTGGATGGCCCACCGCGGCGCGGCCCAGGTGATCCTCAACATTTTCCGTCACTCGCGCACGCCGGGTAACTACGTCATCCTCTCGGGCGACGTGCATTACTCGTTCGTCTACGAAGTGCTGATCCGCCACCGCAACGCCGGCCCGAGGATCTGGCAGATCACCAGCAGCGGCATCAAGAACGAATTCCCCCCGCGATTGCTGGAGTGGTTCGACCGCCTCAACCGCTGGCTCTACTCACCGCGCTCCCCGCTCAACTGGTTCACCCGGCGCCGCCCCATGCAGGTGGTGCCGCATATTCCCGAGCATGCCGAAGCCGGTGAACGGTTATGGAACTCGGCGGGAATGGGCCAGGTGTTTTTTAATGAACAGGGCCAGCCGGAGAAGATTTACCAGCACAACGCAGATGGGAGGCCGATCACGAGAATGGTCGCGCCCAAGTAATAGCTCATTGCCATCCCACTAAAGCAGCATGAACCTTCTGTTCTTTCCTTACCGCCCCCGCTGTACAGTAGCGCGAGCCACGGAGTATCGGCGTCAACGAAGACTGGTTTAAGAGCCAGCGCACGCAGGGAAGCGAGAAGATGGACGATACATCCGACAATAAGCCGTTGAGGAACGATTTCTCCGACCTCAACGCTGACATGCTGCATGCCGTCATGGAATTGGTCAGCGACGGAATCTGGGACTGGAACGCCAACACCGGTTTTGTGTACCGCAACCCGGGCTGGTACGAAATGCTCGGCTACCCCCGTCATTCCCTGGAGAACAGCGTGTTCACCTGGGAGAGCTTGATTCACCCCGATGACTATCTACGAGTCATGACGGTGTTTGACGACTACATCTGCCAGCGCGCGAGCCATTATCAAGTCGAATACCGTTGCCGCATGGAAGACGGGTCTTACCTGTGGGTAGAAGACCGTGGTTACGTGATTGCGCGTAACCCCGACGGCGCGGTGGCGCGCATGGTCGGTGCCCATCGCGATATTCATCTGCGCAAATCCTCCTTCGAACAGCTTGAGCAGCGCAACCAGTCGCTCGAGGCGCTGGTGGCGGAGCGCACGCGCGAATTGTCGCGGGTCAATCAGCGATTGCAGGCGCAGCTGGATGAAAACCGCTCCTTGGCCGAGCGCGATACGCTGACCCACATTGCCAACCGCTATCGCCTGGACAACGTGCTGCTCGAAGCGTGTGACCGCGCCGAACGCTTCCAGAAAATACTGGCGCTGGTTGCCATGGATATCGATGACTTCAAGCCGATCAATGACCGGTACGGTCATGCGGTCGGTGACCAAACACTGATACGCGTGGTGCGGGCTATTGAGGCGTGTGTGCGCCCGGGCGACCTGCTGGCGCGCTGGGGCGGCGATGAGTTTGTGGTGGTATTGCCCGACAGCAGCCTGGCCGACGCAAGGGCGCTGGCCGAAAGGATTCGTCAACGGGTCACCCAAGTGCCCGCCATAGGCGGCTTCAAAGTCACCCTGAGCCTGGGCGTCGTGCAGCGACGTAGCGGTGAAACCCCTGCTGCCCTAATGGCGCGTGCCGATCAAGCGCTGTATCGGTCCAAGGCAGCGGGGAAGGACGTTGTGTCGGAGTAACTAGCGCACCGGCGGCGCGTACTGGATACCGCCGTTGCTCCACAGTGCATTAAGCCCGCGCTTGATTTTCAGCACACTGCCCTGGCCGATGTTGCGCTCGAACACTTCGTCGTAATTGCCCACTTGCTTGACGATCTGCACCACCCAATCCTTGCGTAGCTTCAGGTCCTTGCCGTATTCGCCATCGGTGCCCAGCAGCCGTGCGATGTCCGGGTTTTTGGTGGTTTTGGCCAGTTCTTCAACATTCTTCGAGGTGATGCCCATTTCTTCGGCATTGAGCATGGCAAACAGCGTCCATTTGACGATGCTGAACCACTCGTCATCGCCCTTGCGCACCAGCGGCCCGAGGGGTTCCTTGGAGATCACTTCCGGCAACACCACAAACTCGTCCGGGTGGGCCATCTTGATGCGTTGCGCGTAGAGCCCCGACTGGTCGGTGGTCAGCACGTCGCAGCGCCCGGACTCCAGGCCTTTGGCGCTTTCGTCAGCGGTGTCAAAGGTTATGGGGGTGTACTTCATGCCGTGGGTGCGAAAATAGTCCGAGACGTTGAGCTCGGTGGTGGTGCCGGCTTGCAGGCACACGGTCGCGCCGTCGAGTTGTTTGGCGGCGGTGACGCCCAGCTTGTTGTTCACCAGAAAACCGATGCCGTCGTAGTAGGTGACGCCGGTGAACACCAGGCCCATGCCCGCGTCGCGAGAACTGGTCCACGTGGTGTTGCGCGAGATCACATCGACTTCACCCGATTGCAGCGCGGTGAAACGCTCCTTGGCGGTCAACTGGCTGAACTTCACTTTTGATGCGTCGCCAAACACGGCCGCCGCAACTGCGTGGCACACGTCCACATCGATGCCGGTCATTTTGCCGGTGCTGTCCGGCACGCCGAAACCCGGCAGGCCGTCGCTGACGCCGCACTGGATAAACCCCTTCTTCTGAATTGCATCCAGAGTCACGCCCGCGTGGGCACTGGCGGCCAGGCCCACGGCCGCAGCGGCAGTGAGGGCGGCCAAGGTGGTCTTGAGTTTTTTCATGCGAGGCACTCCCTGTCATTCCTTATTATTCGGCGCCGCACCGCCCGCGCCGGTTTATAGTGTCGCCGGGCAGTATCGACGGCTTTACACGCCTGCCACAAACGACCTTTAGGCAAAGGCTCCTTCCTGTTTGGAATGAACTGCATGATCTCAAAACGCTTGACCCCTTCGATGACCGCCTTGCAATGCTTCGAAGCCGCCGCCCGCCACCTGAGTTTTACCCGCGCCGCCGAAGAGCTGCACCTGACCCAGAGTGCCGTGAGCAAGCAGGTCGCGCAGCTTGAAGAGATGCTGTGCCATAACTTGTTCGAACGCGTGCGCCAGCGTTTATACCTGTCGCCGGCGGGCTCGCTGTACCTGGCCGAAGTGCGCAAAATTCTGAATCAGGTGGACATCTCCAGCCGCTACATCCTCACCTACGGTGGCGAAACCGAAGTGCTGCGCATCGCCACCCAGCCGACGTTCGGCGACCGTTGGCTGGTGCCCAAGCTCAAGGATTTTGCGGCCAAACACCCGACTGTCCACCTGGATGTGCGCAACGAACTGGAACCGTTCGATGTGCTGCAAGCCAAGGCCGATATCGCGTTCTTCTTCGGCCAGGGCTCGTGGCCGGGGGCGACGTGCATCGAGTTGTTTCGCGAAGCCGTGGTGCCGGTGTGCGCGCCGGGCTTTGTCGCCAAGGGCAGCGATGCTTCCTCGCGTCACACTTTGCTGCAATGCACCTCGCGCCCGGAAGCCTGGCATGAGTGGTTTCTGGAACAGGGCCTGCACTCGCAAAACAGCTACCACGGGCCGCGTTTCGACACGTTTTACATGTGCATTCGCGCCGCGCAATCGGGCTACGGCGTGGCGTTGGTGCCGCAGTACCTGGTGGCCGAGGAATTGGCTAACGGCAGCCTGACCATCCCGTGGAATTACACGATGCCCAGCGCCGGTGCGCATTTTATCGCGCATGCAGAACACGCCGGTCACATTCCCAAAGTGAAAGCCTTCCTGAACTGGATGGTGAGCTATGTAAAGGCACATCCCGACTTTTAATAATGACCCGGCGACTTTATTTCGTTTGCGACAGGGCCCGTGGCGCAGCTTAGATAAAAAGATGCCCGCCATTGCCGAGTCCGAGATTCATGAGCCGCGAAACCATCAGCCAGTCGATTTCCATCGTTCACCCCATCAGCCTCAGCCACGGCAAGAACGCCGAGGTCTGGGACACCGCGAGCAAGCGCTATATCGATTTTGTCGGCAGCATCGGTGTACTCAACCTGGGGCATTGCCACCCCGGTGTGGTGGAAGCGATTCGTGAGCAGGCGACCAAGCTTACGCACTACGCGTTTAATGCCGCGCCGCATGCGCCCTACATTGAACTGATGGATCGCCTGACAGCGTTTATTCCGGTGGACTACGCCGTCAGCGGCATGCTTACCAACAGCGGCGCAGAAGCCGCCGAAAACGCCTTGAAGATCGTGCGCGGCGCCACCGGCCGCACAGCCGTTATTGCGTTTGACGGCGCCTTCCACGGGCGCACGTTGGCCACGCTCAACCTCAACGGCAAGGTCGCGCCCTACAAGCAAAAAGTCGGCGTATTGCCCGGCCCGGTGTACCACCTGCCCTACCCCAGCGCAGACAACGGCGTGACCTGCGCCGAAGCCCTGAAGGCCATGGACCGCCTGTTCAGCGTGGAAATCGACGTTGAAGACGTCGCCTGTTTCATCATCGAACCGGTGCAGGGCGAAGGCGGCTTCCTCGCCCTGGACATAGAATTTGCCCAGGCCCTGCGACGCTTCTGCGATGAAAAAAACATCGTGTTGATTGCCGATGAAATCCAGTCGGGTTTTGGCCGCACCGGCCAGCGCTTTGCCTTCTCGCGTCTGGGGGTTGAGCCAGACCTGATCCTGCTCGGCAAAAGCATCGCCGGCGGCGTGCCGTTGGGCGCAGTGGTCGGGCGCAAAACCTTGCTCGACACCCTGCCCAAAGGCGGCCTGGGCGGCACCTATTCCGGCAATCCAATCGCCTGCGCGGCCGCCCTGGCCACACTGGACGCGATGACCGACGAACACCTGCGCAACTGGGGCGCGCAGCACGAAGAAGCCATCGTCAGCCGCTATGAAGCCTGGCGCGCGCAGGGCCTGTCGCCCTACCTGGGCCGCCTGACCGGCGTCGGTGCCATGCGCGGCATCGAACTGGCAGACGCACACGGCACGCCTGCCCCCAAACAATTGACCCAACTGCTGAGCCTGGCACGCGACGCCGGCCTGCTGCTGATGCCGAGCGGCAAGTCGCGGCACATCATCCGCTTGCTGGCACCGCTGACCATTGAGCCGGCGGTGATGGAAGAAGGCCTAGACATCCTTGAGGCCTGCTTCAAGCAATTGGCTTGATAACGCGCGTCGGTCGCTGTGAGGCGCTGATGTGCGTCGGCGCCAAACCGATGGACAAACCGCTGACGCCTCAACGACTATCAGCGCCCATCCACGACCGCACGGAAGCCTCCCATGCTCGACATCCTCCACGGCACGCCCCTGTGGGTGTACGCCGTTTACCTGCTGATTTGTTTCTACGGCATCAAGGCCTGCCTGGGCGGTCGTGAGAATCGCCGGTCGCTGATGATCCTGCCGGTGGTGCTGGTGGTGTGGTCGCTGATGTCGCTGGCGCCTTCACTGTTATCGAGCAGTGCCTGGGTGGGCGGCGCGGTGGTGGGCAGCGTGCTGGGGATGCTGGTGTTCAACGCCGACGGCGCTCGGCTGGATACCGATGGCGAAACCCTGCTGCTGCCGGGCACGTGGAAAACCCTGCTGATCTCGCAGCTGTTTTTTGCGGTGAAGTACTACTTCGGCTACCAGCAGGCGGTGCCCCCCCTGCTGCTGAGCACACCAGAGATGCTGATGGCCGTGGGCGGTGCGTCGGGGTTTACCGTTGGTCTGTTCTGCGGGCGGGCTGTGCGGCTGCAGCGGGCGCTGAGCGCTCTGCGACGTGATAAGGCGAGTGTGTTGCCTTGACCTGATCCACCTCGCCGCTGAAAATGCGCGACGCTTTTTGTCTCCCGTTTACTGAAGTAGTGAAATTTTAATGTCCGATTCCTACACTGAAAAATCCGCCGAAGAAGCTGTAGTCGCCTCTCACGCCAAAGCCGAATACGAAAACGCCATCAATCTTTCACAGCATGTGCCAGCCGCCAAGATCATCAGCGAGATGGTGCTGGACGCATTTCACACCTCCAAGGAAAGCGACCAGATCCGCGAGTTGCGCGTCGCCATCCGCCAGGCTCACGACGCCTTCGACGACGACAAAGCCTACGACCTGATGGGCGAGCTCAAGCAACTGAAGGACGCCGAAGCCGCCGACAGCGCTGCCCTTGAAGACCTCAGCAGCAAATTCTCGATCAGCCGCATCTTGTCAGCGTTCAAGGACGACCCCGAGTTCCAGGAACTGGTTTATGCCTTGGCCCTCAAGGTGCTGAACCAGAGCCACCAGGCCATCAGCAACCCAAGCGCCGGCAAGGGCAAAGCTGCACGCCCGAAGAAAGAAGCCGAAGTGTTTGTGATCAGCAAGGATGGCATCAGCGTCACCCTGCCGCTGCGCACGCCACGCTCAAAGTTGAACGTTGACCGCGAGGCGTTTGAGTTCCTCGGTTTCAGCTTTGTAGGTGAAGGCGATGAAGCCGAGCTGGAGGTTGAAAGCTTTGTGGACAACGCGGGCACCGAGCAGCCGCTGAACCGCAAGAATGTGATTACTGCGTTGCAACAGCAAACTGCGTTTGAGGGTTACAGCATCGCGCAGCCGTAAGCCACTGCGTGCAATAGCCATAGGTGTCTACACAATCCTAAGAGGCCGTCGAAATTCCCCGTGGCGAGCGGGCTTGTCCCGCGTTGGGCTGCGAAGCAGCCCCAAAACCAGCCTCCACGGTGTGTCCGAGACATTGTGTGCTTCTTCACTGGGGCTGCTTCGCAGCCCAACGCGGGGCAAGCCCGCTCGCCACAACGGCATCCCGGTGTCGCCGGCAAGCCAGCTCCCACATTTTTGGCGTTGTATCAACCAAGGCCTGCCGCAAACGCCTCGCGAAAACGGGCCATCTCCTGCGGGTTTCCCACTGTCACGCGCACCCATTGCGGCCAGCTTTTCCACACCCGCCCAATCATCACGTTCTGCGCCGCCAGCCGCGCCACGACCTGCTCGGCGGGTTGCTTCACGTCGATCATGAAGCAGTTGCTGTGCGACTCCGTGCAGGTAAACCCTCGGGACTTGAGCCACGTCACCGTCTCTTCGCGCAACTGCGTATTGAGCGCCTTGCGCTGGGGCAACAGCTTGACGTCTTCCAGGCTCGCCCGGGCGCCGAGCAACGTGGCGGCGGCCGGTACGTTGTCGCCACCAAACACTGCCAAGCGCTCCAGCAATGCGGGGTGGCCGATCGCCAGGCCCAGCCGCGCGCCGGCCATGCCGTAGATTTTCGAAAAGGTGCGCAGCACCAGCAGGTCGTCGTGGTCCTTGACCCAACTCACACAGCTGGGCGCGTCGGCGAAGTCGATGTAGGCCTCGTCCACCACCAGCACGCTGCCGTGGGGTTTGTTCGCCAACGCGTGGCGGATCGCCTCGGTTGGCGTCAGGGTGCCCGTCGGGTTGTTGGGGTTGCACAGGTACAGCATGCCCGCCTGGGAGTCGGCGGCAAGCATTGCCGGGATGTCGTGAGCGTGCGCAGCATCCAGTCTCACCTCGTGCACCGGCGCCTTTCGCGACTCGGCCGCCTGGCGCGGTACTTCGTAGGACGGTGTGGCCATCACCAGGCCTCGCGTTTCACTGGTGAACGCCAGTACGGCGTAGCGCAGCGCCGCCATGGAGCCGGCAAATACCGCAACCTGTTCCTCTGCGATACCTTGCTGCTCGGCAAACAAGGCGGCCAAAGCGTACATGTCCGGGTAGGGATAGCGCCCGGACGTCGTAATCCCCCGGCTCATTGCCTCACGGGCGGCGCCTGAGGGGCCGTAGGGGCTTTCGTTGTAGTTGAGCAACACCTTGTCAGACTTCGCCGCCGGCTCGCTGGCAGCTGCCCAGTCCAGGCGCCCCAGTACCGGCAGCGCTGCACCAAAGGCAAGAAGAGAACGACGCGTTACGCTGACCATGGTGACAACTCCCTGTTGGCGAGTCGTGAACTCGCATGGCTCTTACAGGGGAGTATGACGAAGAAAATCTCGGCTAATTTAGCCAAGCGCTGGAGAACAACGCCTAGCTCAACTGCAACTTGCCCTTCAGGCTCTGCATGACAGCTGTCTTGTTCTGCAGGTAATCATTCAAACCGCGTGCACGCAGGTTGCATGCGTCACAGTTGCCGCAGCCCGTGCCAATGAGGCCGTTGTAGCACGTCAGGGTTTGCTGGCGTACCAGGTCCAGGCTGTTGTGGTAGTCGGCCAGTGCCCAGGTCTCGGCCTTATTCAGCCACATCAACGGGGTGTCCAGACGCACGGGGTATTCCATGCCCAGTTGCAGCGCCTTGTTCAGGGCTTTGACGAATTCGTCGCGGCAATCGGGGTAGCCCGAGAAGTCGGTTTCGCACACGCCGGTGATGACGGTTTCAGCCTTTACCTGGTAGGCGTAGATCGACGCCAGGGTCAGGAAAAGGATGTTGCGCCCCGGCACGAAGGTGCTTGGCAGGCTGTCGCCCGAGCTGTCCACGGTCGGGACCGGGATGTTGTCGCGGGTCAAACTGCTGATGGCCAGCTCGTTGAGCAAGGACACATCCATCACTTTGTGCACGGTGGCGCCCAGCTGTTTGGCAAGCGTCTGGGCCACTTCTACTTCGGCCACGTGGCGCTGGCCATAGTCGAAGGTGATGCAGTGCACTTCGTCATACTGCGCCAGTGCCTGGATCAGACAGGTCGTCGAGTCCTGCCCGCCACTGAACACCATCACGGCTTTCTTGGTCATTACGTTGCTTCCTGCAGTTGCAAAATATGCGAACAGTTTAAAGGCCCGGCCATAAAAAACCCCGCGCTTCTTTCGAAGGCGGGGTTTTTCAGTCGGTACTGTTTCAGTGTGCGTAGGTCAGCAACAGCTCTTTCGGTGCCTGGAAATCCAGAGACATCATCACGCTGAGCGCGGTGATGGTGAAGATCGAGAACACGAACAGCTTGCGCGCCCAAACGGTGTCATCCACCGCCTTGTAGCCGGTCCAGGCCATGTACAACCAGTACATGCCCATGGCCGCCGCGACGGCGAGGTAGCTCATGCCGGCGTAGCCACTGAAGGTCAACATCAAGGTCGCCACGAGGAAGGCCAGGATGTAGAGCAGGATGTGTTTCTTGGCAACCTGGATACCGCGTTTAACCGGCAATACCGGAATCGACGCAGCCAGGTAGTCATTGAAGCGGAAAATCGCGATGGCATACGAATGCGGCATCTGCCACAGGCTGAACATCACCAGCAGCACCAGCGCGGCCATGTCGAAGCTATTGGTCACAGCCACATAACCAATCACCGGCGGCATCGCCCCCGACAGACTGCCCACCAGCGTGCCGTGAACCGACTTGCGCTTGAGGTACATGCTGTAGAGGCCCACGTAGATGACAAAACCGATCACGGCAAACAGCGCCGCCAGCGGATTAGCCACCTTGTACAACAGCACCACACCGGCAATACCCAGGACGGTCGCGAACAGCAGTGCCAGCTTCAGGGAGATAAGGCCCTGCACCAGCACGCGGTTCTTGGTGCGCTCCATCTTGATGTCGATGTCACGGTCGATGCAGTTGTTGAAGACACAACCGGAAGCTACCACCAGGGACGTACCGATCATTGCAGCCAGGAAAATGGCCAGATCGACATGTCCCTTGGAGGCCAGGAAGAAACCGCCTGCCACAGAAAGCACGTTACCGAAAATGATCCCCGGTTTGGTGATTTGGATAAAGTGCTTAAGCGACATCGGGTCTTACCTCACTTCGCCATCATGAACGTATGGATGCTGAACATGATCCATACCGACAGGCCAACCAGCAGCAGGATTACGAGGCCTGCGAACACGAACGCAATCACGTTATCGCGTTGAGCCTTCGAACGGTCCAGGTGCAGGAAGTACACCAGGTGGACCAGCACCTGAATCACCGCGAATGCCAGAACGATCATCATGGTGATCGACTTCGGCAGGGTTGGGTACATCACCAGACCGAACGGGATCAGCGTCAGGATTACCGACAGGATGAAGCCGATGGCGTACGACTTAACGCTGCCGTGGCTCGCATCATGGCTGTCATGGTCATGGGAGTGTGCATTAGCCATTACAGAGTCCCCATCAGGTAAACAACGGTGAAGACGCAGATCCAGACCACGTCCAGGAAGTGCCAGAACAGGCTCAGGCAGCTCAGGCGAGTCTTGTTGGTGTTGGTCAGGCCGTGTTTATTGACCTGATACATCATCACCGCCATCCACAGCAGGCCGGCAGATACGTGCAGACCGTGGGTGCCTACCAGCGTGAAGAACGCAGACAGGAAGCCGGAACGGTGCGGGCCGTAGCCTTCGGAGATCAGCAGGTGGAACTCGTTGATCTCCATGCCGATGAAGCCCAGGCCGAACAGGAAGGTCAGTGCCAACCAGCTCAGCACGCCCTTCTTGTTGCCCTTGTAGAAGGCCAACATGGCGAAGCCGTAGGTGATCGAACTGAACAACAGCAAGGCGGTTTCGCCGAGCACGTAAGGCAGTTCGAAGATGTCGTGGCCCGACGGGCCACCCGCTACGTTGTTTACCAGTACCGCGTACACCGCGAAGATCGACGCAAACAAAATGCAGTCGGTCATCAGGTAGAGCCAGAAACCGAAAACGGTCATCGGCCCCGAGTCGTGGTGATGGTCATCGTGCCCATGATCATCGACATGGGCGTGTCCAGCATTGGTCACTAAGTTCGACATGGTTTAAGCCTGTTCCAACGAGGTTTCTACACGGTTGGCCGGGATCTTCTTCTCGGCTACCAGGCGAGCGTGTTGCTCGGCTTCGATGCGTTCGATCGTCTCGACCGGCACCATGTAGCCTTGATCATCACGCGCAGCGTGGATGATGAAGTAACCGATGGTGCCAACCAGGCCCACGATTGCCAGCCACCAGATGTGCCAGATCATCGCGAAACCGAACACGGTCAACAGCGCGCCCATCACCACGCCAGTGGCGGTGTTGTTCGGCATGTGGATCGGCTCGTAGTGCGTAGGTTTCTGGTACGCAGTACCGTCTTCCTTGGCTTCGGTGAAGGCATCGATCGTGTTCGCGGTAGGAATAACAGCGAAGTTGTAGAACGGCGGAGGCGACGAAGTCGACCATTCCAGGGTGTGGCCATTCCATGGGTCGCCGGAGTCGCAAGCGTTCTGCTTACGGTCACGGATACTCACGTACAGCTGGATCAACTGGCAGGCGATACCGGCCGCGATCATCAACGCACCGAACATGGCGACGTACAGGTACGGCACCCACTCAGGGTTGGTGGTGGCGTTCAGACGACGAGTCATACCCATGAAGCCCAGTGCATAGAGCGGCATGAATGCGACGAAGAAGCCCGAGATCCAGAACCAGAATGCAGCCTTGCCCCAGCCTTCGTGCAGCTTGAAGCCGAACGCTTTCGGGAAGTAGAAGCTGAAACCAGCGATGTAACCGAATACCGCGCCGCCGATGATCACGTTGTGGAAGTGAGCGATCACGAACAGGCTGTTGTGCAGCACAAAGTCAGCACCCGGGATGGCCAGCAGTACGCCGGTCATGCCGCCGATGGCGAAGGTCACCATGAAGCCCAAGGTCCAGAGAACCTGGCTGGTGATGCGCAAACGGCCGTGGTAGATGGTGAATAGCCAGTTGAATAGCTTCACCCCCGTCGGGATGGAAATCAGCATCGTCGCCAGCCCGAAGAAGGCGTTGACGCTGGCCCCCGAGCCCATGGTGAAGAAGTGGTGCAGCCAAACCATGAAGCCCAGTACGGAGATCGCGCCGGAGGCGTAGACCATCGAGTGGTGACCGAACAGGCGCTTGCCGGTAAAGGTCGAGATCACTTCAGAGAAGATACCGAACGCTGGCAGGATCAGGATGTACACCTCAGGGTGACCCCATGCCCAGAACAGGTTCACGTACATCATTGGATTGCCACCAAGTTCATTGGTGAAAATGTGGAAATCCAGGTAACGGTCAAGCGACAGCAGCGCCATGGTAGCGGCCAGGATCGGGAACGAAGCCACGATCAGGACGTTGGCCCAGGTGCAGGTCCAGGTGAAGATCGGCATGTCCATCAGTTTCATGCCAGGGGCGCGCATTTTCAGGACGGTGGCCAGGAAGTTGACCCCCGTCAGTGTCGTCCCGAGCCCTGATAACTGTAGCGCCCAGATGTAGTAGTCCACACCTACGCCAGGGCTGTACTGGATACCCGACAACGGCGGATACGCAACCCAACCGGTCTTGGCGAATTCACCGACGCCCAGGGACAGGTTGATCAGTACAACGCCGGACACCAGCAGCCAGAAGCTCAGGGAGTTCAGGAACGGGTAGGCAACGTCACGCGCACCGATCTGCAGCGGCAAGGCAAGGTTCATCAGGCCGGTGAAGAATGGCATCGCCATGAAGATGATCATGATCACACCGTGAGCGGTGAAGATCTGGTCATAGTGTTCAGGCGGCAGGTAGCCAGGCGAACCCTCGGTGGCCATGGCCAACTGGGTACGCATCATGATGGCGTCGGCAAAACCACGCAGCAGCATGACCATGGCAACGATGACGTACATGACACCGATTTTCTTGTGGTCGACAGAGGTCAACCACTCGGTCCACAAGTAGGTCCATTTCTTGAAATACGTAATTGCAGCAAACAGTGCCAGACCACCCAGCGCGATCATGGCGATGGTCACCATTACGATCGGCTCGTGGAACGGGACCGCATCCCAACTTAATTTACCAAACATCGTTTACTCCTCTGCCCCAGCAGTTGAATGCGAGCCCGTGTCAGAACCTTCAACCGCGGCCACTTCTTTCTTCTCGTGCTTGACCGGCTTGCCTGGTTTCATACCTTCGTACTTGTCGACGATTTTCTGAAACAGGTCCGGCTCATACGCGGAGTACAGAGCGACTGGGTTGTTCTGGCTTGGTTTGGTCAGGGCATCGTATTCAGCTTGATCAAGCTGTTTAGGTGCGGCCTTGACTCCGGCGACCCAGGCGTTGAAGTCTTCCTGGCTCGTCGAGATCGCTTTGAATTTCATGCCGGTGAAGCCAGCGCCGCTGTAGTTAGCGGAGATGCCTTCCATTTCAGCTTTTTCGTTGGCGATCAGGTGCAGGCGAGTTTGCATGCCTGCCATCGCGTAGATCTGACCGCCCAGAGCTGGGATGAAGAACGAGTTCATCACGGCGTCGGAGGTGATCCGGAAGTTAAGCGGAGTGTTTTCCGGGAAACGGATTTCGTTGACCGTGGCAATACCCAGGTCCGGGTAGATGAACAGCCACTTCCAGTCCAGCGCGACCACTTCGATGTTGATCGGCTTGACGTTGGACTCAAGCGGACGATACGGGTCCAGCTCGTGGGTCGACTTATAGGTGATGTAACCCAGGGCGATGATGATGAGGATCGGAACCAGCCACACCGCGATTTCGATCTTGGTGGAGTGCGACCACTTCGGCGCGTACGTAGCGCTGGTGTTCGACGCGCGGTATTTCCAGGCGAAGGCGAAGGTCATGATGATCACAGGCACCACGACCAACAACATCAGCAGGGTAGCGGTGATGATCAGGTTTCGTTGATCCAGACCGACCTGACCTTTAGGGTCGAGCAAGGTCCACTTGCAGCCTCCCAGCATTAACATCATGCCGAGCAGCGGCAAAAAGCCTAGTAATCGGGGGTACCTGTTTTTACTCATCTCACGACCTCTAAAGCAGCTTGCGCAATGCAGTTGGGTTTTGATCGCCAACACTTCACCCTGCCAAGGGTTGGCATTTCTCTTCGATTGAATAAGAGCCTGCCCGTCACGCCATATCTGTACGTTTCACGGACCTGCGGTGAGTTCTTATTCGATTTCGTGGCTAAAGGCCCTGTTACAGACCAATTCCATTTGGTGCGGAAAGTTGAAAGGCTACCGGAACCTGGGGTCGCACAGAGCCATCCATCTGCCCCTCGACCGCGCCAATGCTCAAAGATTGAACAGCATTGGTCATTCAGTGCGGGCGATTGTAGTTAGCTGGCGATCTATAAACCATGTCTTATAAAGAAATAATTTTTATCGATTCCAGCAACAATCCTTCACCAATGTTGTAAAGATTAGGGATCTTATCGTGTTCGATTCGATACAAAAACCACAAAAAATGCCGTGCTATTGGGCAAAGCGCCACTTCCCTTACACCTTGTAAGGGTATGAAAAACTGATCCAACCCCCCAGAAAACAAGGCATTTGGACAGCAGTCCATGGCTAAGAAGGCGGGATGCTCGCGGCAGCGCTGAAAGCTCAAATTGACAGCACAACTTGGCTGCACGGCGCAACTTTATGGGATCGTCGGGCGTGTCAGAAACCTCATGTGACAGCTTCCGTGTGACAACATGTCGCACACTGCGCGCACCTTAAGTTGCCGCTCGTCACAGCCCTTTCACAAAACCCTACAACCAAAAACGCCCCGGCCTGCCTTAAAGGTGGACGGGGCGTTTCGGTGAAAAGGCTCAGGCGTTGCGTTGGCGATTGCGGTAAATGCCCAGTGGCACGAGGATCACTGTCAGCACAAACGCCACCAGCGCCCATTGCGCCAGAGACAGGCCGAGGACTGGCGGGTATGGCGTGCTGCAGAAGCCATCGACCTGGAAGCCCAGCGGGAAGACCTTGGCCAGTGGCAAGTCGTCGACGATTGGCTGCAACACGTCGATGCCGCAGCTGACCTCGGGGAAGAACTGGGTATACACGTGATGGCCCGCCGCAGCCACGCCACCCAGGGCGCTGAGCACTACCAGCCCCTCGAACAGGGTGACCGCGCCTTTTTTGCGCATGGCGGCGCCGATGAAGGCGAAGATCGCGATCAGCAGCAGGGCGTAGCGTTGCAGGATGCACAGCGGGCAAGGCGCCTCGCCCAACACCACTTGCATGTACAGCGCGCCGCCGATCAGCGCCAGGCAGATAATGCCCAGTAACACCAGAAAACGCCGTTCCCTGCCCAACCGCAATTCGTCACTCATCCCCGTTTCCCTTTGTCGTTGTGCCTGATGGCCGCAAGTTTACACACAGAGTGTGGTTAAAACAGAGAGGGGTTAACGGGGGATTAATCTGGAGGAATAGAGAAACAAATGTGGGAGGGGGCTTGCTCCCGATGCCAGTGGGTCAGCTTCAGATAAGCTGACTGACCCACCGCTATCGGGAGCAAGCCCCCTCCCACATTTTGACCGCGTTACTCCAAAGCGGCCGCCGGGCCGAAGAATTCATAGCGTGCCTGTTTGTCCGGCACGCCCAGGGCTTTGAGGTGGCGCTTGATCGCAGCCATGAAGCCTTTAGGGCCAAGGAAGTAGGCGTCGAGGTCACGTTGCTCGGGCAGCCACTCGGCCAGTTGCGCCTGGCTGAGCAGGCCGACCTTGTCTGCCGCAGGGCTCACGCCGTCATCTTCGGCGTAGCAGTAAAAGCGTTTGAGCTGCGGGTGCCTGGCCGCCAACGCATCCACCCAATCCCGGAACGCATGCACTCCGCCATTACGCGCGCAGTGGATAAAGTGCACCGGGCGCTGTGTCGCCAGCGCGGCTTCGAGCATCGGCAGGGTTGGCGTAATACCCACGCCGCCGCTGATCAGCACCAGCGGTTTATCGCTGGCGGCCAACGTGAACTCACCCGATGGCGGGAACAGGTCGAGGGTCGCGCCGACGTGCATCTGGTCATGCAGGTAGTTGGACACCCGCCCACCGGCTTCGCGCTTGACGCTGATGCGGTACAGGCCCGCATCGCTCAGGGCCGACAGCGAATAGTTGCGGCGCACTTCTTCGCCCTCCAGCAGCAGTTTCATGCCGATGTACTGGCCCGGCGCGGCGGCCAGGATCGGGCCCTTGTCCACCGGGGCAAAATAGAAGGAGATGATCTCGTCGCTCTCTTGCACCCGCTTGACCAGCACAAACGACCGCGCACCGCGCCAGCCACCCGGGGCCTGGGCTTTTTCGTCGTAGATGGCGGTTTCGGCGCCGATCAGGATGTCGGCCAATTGGCCATACGCAGCGCCCCAGGCGCTCATCACCTCGGGCGTAGCGATCTCGTCGCCCAGCACTTCAGAGATGGCGCGCAGCAGGCAAGCGCCGACAATCGGGTAGTGCTCCGGCAGGATCTGCAAGGCCACGTGCTTGTTGATGATCTTCGCCACCAGGTCGCCCAGTTGGTCCAACTGATCGATGTGCCGCGCATACATCAGCACGCCGTTGGCCAACGCGCGGGGCTGGTCGCCGCTGGCCTGGTGCGCCTGATTGAACAGCGGACGCACCTGCGGGTACTCGGAGAGCATCATCTGGTAGAAATGGGTGATCAGTGCTTCACCGCCGCTTTCCAGCAGCGGCACAGTGGATTTGACGATGGCACGGTCTTGGGCACTAAGCATGGCGGACTCCTGAGTCTATTTAACTGATTACCTTGTGTTACTCAGTATTCGTGCCAACTTATAAATCGTTATTTTTCAATGGATTAAATATTATATAGTCAATATGACGCCCTGCACTTTATAGTCATAAGGACTACAAGGAGTCATTATGACTGCGCAATCGCTGCTCACCACCCTGCTGCCTCTGGTCGCCGACCTGTCCCGCGAGCTGCCTGAAGGCGAGCGTTACCGCCGCTTGTTGCACGCCATGCGCGCCCTGCTGCCGTGCGATGCCGCCGCATTGTTGCGCCTGGAGGGGGAATGGCTGGTGCCGCTGGCCGTCGACGGATTGAGCGCCGACACCCTTGGGCGGCGCTTCAAGGTCAGCGAACACCCACGCTTTGAGGTGCTGCTGCAAGGCTGCGGCCCTACCCGCTTCGACAGCGACAGCGAATTGCCCGACCCTTACGATGGCTTGGTCGATGGCCTGCATGGCCACCTGGAAGTGCACGACTGCATGGGCTGCCCGCTGTTTATCGACGACAAACCCTGGGGCCTGCTGACCCTTGACGCGCTCGACACCGAACGCTTCGAGCGCGTCGAACTGGCCGTCCTGCAAGCCTTCGCCAGCCTTGCGGCGGCCACGGTCAACGTTGCTGAACGCATCGAACGCCTGGCGTTGCGCGCAGAAGACGAACATCAGCGCGCCGAGATTTACCGCCAGGCCAGCGGCCAGCAGCACAAGGAAATGATCGGCCAGAGCAAGGCGCACAAACGCCTGGTGGAGGAAATCAATCTAGTGGGCGGCAGTGACCTGACCGTGCTGATTACCGGGGAAACCGGGGTGGGCAAGGAGCTGGTCGCCCAAGCCATTCACGCGGCGTCATCGCGCGCGGATAAACCGCTGATCAGCCTCAACTGCGCCGCCCTCCCGGAAACCCTGGTGGAAAGCGAGCTGTTCGGCCATGTGCGCGGCGCCTTTACCGGCGCGGTGAATGAGCGCCGGGGCAAGTTCGAGCTGGCCAATGGCGGCACCTTGTTTCTGGATGAGGTCGGCGAGTTGTCGTTGACCGTGCAAGCCAAGCTGCTGCGCGTGCTGCAAAGCGGCCAATTGCAACGCCTGGGCTCGGACAAGGAACATCAGGTGGACGTGCGCCTGATCGCCGCCACTAACCGCGACCTCGCCGAAGAGGTGCGCAGCGGTCGCTACCGCGCCGACTTTTATCACCGCCTGAGCGTGTACCCGCTGCAAGTGCCGGCGCTGCGCGAGCGCGGTCGCGATGTGTTGCTGCTGTCGGGGTTTTTCCTAGAACAGAACCGCTCGCGCATGGGCCTGGGCAGCTTGCGCCTGACAAGCGACGCGCAAGCGGCGCTGCTGGCCTACAACTGGCCCGGCAACGTGCGAGAGCTGGAACATTTGATCGGACGCAGCGCGCTGAAAGCCTTGGGTAACTGTCGCGAACGTCCGAAGATTTTGAGCCTGAGTGCCAGGGACCTGGACCTGCCCGATGTGAGTGCGCCGCCGGTGCTTGAGGCACCGGCCGAGCCGGTCCCGGCCATCACGGGCGACCTGCGCCAGGCCACCGAACACTATCAACGCCAGATCATCAGCGCCTGCCTTGAACGCCACCAGCACAACTGGGCCAGCGCCGCCCGCGAACTCGGCCTGGACCGCGCCAATCTCGGCCGCATGGCCAAACGCCTTGGAATGAAATAGCAAGGTCATCACAAGGCAAATGTGGGAGCGGGCTTGCTCGCGAATGCGGTGTGTCAGACACCAAAGATATCGACTGATCCACCGCTTTCGCGAGCAAGCCCGCTCCCACATTTAGATTTGTTGTGCCTTAAAGATAGGGTTCACACGCTTAGGCTTACGAAACACCAACACATTCCCCAGCATCACCAGCACCAACCCCATCAACGCCGGTGCCGTCCACTGATACCCCTCGGCATAAGCCGACACATTCAGTGCCACCACCGGAAACAACACCGTGCAATACGCCGCCCGCTCCGGCCCCATACGCCCTACCAGCGTGAGATACGCCGTAAAGCCGATCACCGACCCCGGAATCACTAGGTACCACAGCGCCCCGACATACCGTGCGCTCCAGTCCATCTCAAACGGAATCCCGCGCACTATGCAGTAGGTAGCCAGCATCGCCGCCCCATAGGCCATGCCCCACGCATTGGTGGTCAATGGCCGCAGACCGGCCTTCTGCTGCAGGCTCGAGAGCAAATTGCCCGCCGAAAAACACATCGTCCCGAGCAACGCCAACCCCAACCCCAACAAGGTCTGCGGGCTGGCCGTATGCCCCGCCACCTCCGGCCAGAACAAAAAGCCCAACCCCAGCAACCCCAGCGCGCCGCCCATCAACACGTTACGCGCCACGCGCTGGCCGAAGAACACCCGCGCATTCAACGCGTTCCACAGCGTGGCCGTGGAAAACACCACCGCCACCAAACCGCTGGGAATCCATTGGCTGGCCGTGAGGAAACACATGAAGTTCACGCAAAACAGGCACAACCCCTGCGCCAGGCAGATCAAGTGCCCGCGCCGGTTCATCACCTGCAACTTGCGGCTGAGCAACAACAGCGCAAACAGCACCAGCGCCGCCAGGCCGAAGCGATAGACGATCGACACGGGAATCGCCACCACGCCCAACTGCCATTTCAGCGCGATCCAGGTGGTGCCCCAGATCAGCACGGTGAGTAAATACAGGAAAAGGTTCATAGCGGGCTCCGTCGGTTGAGCCACAGTCTCCCCCGCCGCCCCGTCGGCGTTCTTGCACATTCTTGCGCTTTTGTCGCGCGGCGGGATCACAGCGCACACGGCGCGGAGTAGGATGCAAGGCGTCGGAGAGTACACGCCATGCCAGCTATGGAATCACTGCAAGTCTTTCAAGCCCTTAACCGCTCGCCCAATGCACGCCTCGAAGCCTGCGCCGAGCTCGGTGACGGCATGTCTGCGGCCTTGTGGAGCAACCACCACGATGCCCAGGAGTATCAGGCGCCCAGCCATCACACGTTGTCGTGCTACATCGGCGGCGGCACTGGCACCTTTCGGCGCGACAGGCCTGGCACCAAAGGTGGCCCCGACAAGCTGTGCATCTTGCCCGCCGAGCACCAGTCAGCCTGGGTGATCAACGGCGAAATTCGTTTGGCCCACGTGTATTTCAGCCCGGAGCAATTTGCGCTTGGCTGCGTCACCCTGCTCGACCGCGAACCGCGTGAATTGCAACTGCGCGAAAGCACCTTCCTTGAAGACGCGAGCCAGGCGCGGCGTTTTCACCAGTTGATCGCCCTCAACTGGCACGAGCCCGCCGAGCGCATGCTGACCAGCAGCCTGGCCCATGAAATGCTCAGCCACACCCTGCTCAGCCAAGTCGGCGCACGCGAAGGCCTGCGCTTGAAAGGCGGGCTGGCGGCACACCAGCGACGGCTGTTGGTGGACTACATCGATCACCACCTGGAAGACCCGATCAGCCTCGGCCAATTGGCTGGCCTGTGTGCACTGTCGGAATACCATTTCGCGCGGATGTTCCGCCAAAGCTTCGGCTTGCCGCCTCACCAATACCTGTTGGCACGGCGCCTGGCCCGCGCGCAAACCCTGCTGCGCAGCGGCGCCCTGCCCCTCGGTGAAATCGCCTGGAAGTGCGGTTTCTCCAGCGCCAGCCACTTCACCCACCGCTTCCGCCAAGCCATGGGCGCCACACCCGGTGAATACCGCCAGGCGTTCTCCACCCTCTGATGTGGCGAGCGAGCTTGCTCGCGCTGGGGTGCGAAGCAGCCCTAAAACCAGGCGCTGCGGAGTATCTGATACACGGCATTCATCCTCATTGGGGCCGCTTCGCAGCCCAACGCGGGGCAAGCCCGCTCGCCACAGGGGTGCGAAGCAGC
>NZ_JAUTYR010000154.1:0-555 GCF_041946035.1 Pseudomonas sp. AMR01 | reverse complement strand
ACTCGAATACTGTATGAGATTTTTATGTAAAGATGGACCTGCTGTAAAACTAAACTGAGGGTCATGTATCCGTACTGAGCATGAAAAACATGAACATGTAATATTTGAGAATGCAAGACCAAGCGTATAACATGATTTTGAAATAGTCTATAAATTAAGGTACTGAAATACTGATAACTGAATAACGGATAACTATACGCTATGGTCAAGCAAACCTGAGACTAAATTGAGTTTTTGTAATACCCCGTACTTTAACCTAGCTTAAATTCATCTCGAAGATGTCAAATACATGCTTTAAAGATGAATATACTTTTATATATATGGAATTTTCATGAAATTGAATAAGCTTTCCATCGATACCCATTCCATCAAAATCAGACATCGGAAGATAAAGTTATGGTCGAAATATAGGAAGCAGTCAAAACTGCCCAGGTGCGACAATGAGGGCCAACGTACAGTTGAGCTAGCGACGGACCGTCACCCAAATCATTGCAGCGGAGAAAGTGAGACCACCTTCTACCTAAGGGCAAAGACTCAGGCCAATGGACTGTCGAG
>NZ_JAUTYR010000035.1:0-46549 GCF_041946035.1 Pseudomonas sp. AMR01 | reverse complement strand
GTGGTGGGGCGAAGACCTTTTGGTTACTTTTGGGGCGTTTGCCAAAAGTGACCCGCTGTAAGAGCGGAACCATAAGCAGCCATCACCGCAGCAACGGATATGTACTCATATCAAAGCCTCACACACCGCCCCAACTCATCAAACAACGTCACCACCGACCGCAGCGCCCTGCAATCAGGCCGCGTCAACAACCACAACGCAGTATCCCGCCCCGGCAAAGCAGCCCCCAACGGCTCCAACCCCTCACCCAACAGAAAATCCGGCAACGCCGCCACCCCCAACCCCGCACGCACCAGCTCAGTGACCGACAACATACTGTTACAGCGATAACTCGGCCGCACCCCCGGCAACTGCTCACGCCGCCAAACAACCGTCGGGTGATCCGGCAAAAAATCATCCGGCGCAATCCACGCCAAGTCGGCCAGCTCCCGGCCTGCATGCTGCCGCGCAAACCCCGCGCTGGCGCACACCTGATACCTCACCACCCCCAAACAACGCCCCACAAGGTGCTCGGGCGGCGTCTTGGTCAAACGCAAAGCAATGTCCGCATCGCGACGGCTCAAGTTGGCGAAATCATTAGACGTACTCAACTCCAGCGTCAACGCCGGATAAGCCGGCATAAACTGCGCCAGCGCCGGTAACAGCAACCCTTGCAGCACCGAGTCGGTACAGGTCAGACGCACCGTCCCGCTGATCACCTCCCCGCCCTGCTCCACACCCACCCGCGCAGCCTCCAGGGCTTGTTCAGCGCATTCGGCCTGCTGCGCAAGGTTGCTGGCCAGGCCCGTGGGCAGATACCCCGCGCGGCTTTTTTCAAACAGCGTCTGGCCCAGCGCAGCCTCCAGCCGCCGCACCGCACGAAACACCGTCGACACATCCACCCGCAACAACGCCGCCGCCCGCCCCAGCGTGCCACCGCGCACCAGCGCGAGCACCAGCGACAGGTCAGCGTAGTCAATTTGATAGTGCGTGGCTGCATTGAGCATATGGGTAAACGCCAATATTGATTGCGTGAGCGCCAATCTATAGTGCCCACCAAGACACCACAAGCCATGGGACGTACACGATGAAAACCACCACTTTGCACCTCGCCCTGATCGGCGATTACAACCCTGACGTGGTTGCTCACCAAGCCATTCCCGTCGCCCTGCAACGGGCGGCCGACAGCCTGGGCGTCAACGTTCACGTGCAATGGCTGGATACGGATTCGCTCACCTCCACCACCCCGCTGCATGCCTTCGACGGCTTCTGGTGCGTACCCGCCAGCCCCTACCGCGACACCGACGGCGCACTGCGGGCGATCCGCTTTGCCCGCGAACAGCGGCGCCCTTTCCTCGGCACCTGCGGCGGTTTTCAACACGCGGTGCTGGAATATGCCCGCAACGTATTGTGCTGGGCTGATGCCGAACACGGCGAACTGGCCCCGCAGGCAAAACGCGCCGTCATCACGCCGCTGACGTGTTCACTGGTTGAGGCCACCGACACCGTGCGCCTGGCGCCATACACCCGCATTGCCGACGCCTACGGCACTGCCGATATAGAGGAAGGTTACCGCTGCCGTTATGGGATCAACCCCGAATTCGCCAGCGCGCTGCTCGACGGCAATCTGATTGCCACTGGCCATGACTCGGCGGGTGACCTGCGCGCCGTCGAGTTGCTGGACCATCCATTTTTCGTCGCCACCCTATTTCAGCCGGAACGCGCAGCGCTCAAGGGCATCACGCCGCCATTGGCGATTGCGCTGCTCAAGGCGTGCCAGGCGGTGTCGGCATGATCGCCACCACGCCCGCGCCGCCGTACTACGCGGTAATTTTCAGTTCACTGCGCACCGAGGGCGACCAAGGCTACGGCCAGGCCGCCACGCGCATGCTCGAACTGGCACGCGAGCAGCCGGGATTTCTCGGGGTGGAGTCAGCGCGGGAGGATGGGCTGGGGATCACCGTGTCCTATTGGGACAGCGAAGCAGCGATTCTGGCCTGGAAACAGCAGGCTGAGCATCGAGCGGTGCGTGAACAAGGGCGTACCACTTGGTATTCGGCGTTTCATACGCGTGTTTGCAAGGTCGAGCGGTCTTACAGCTTCAACGCCGTTTAAAAACGGTGGGAGTTGGCTTGCCAGCTCCCACCGTTTGATCTTCGTTTGACCTGCAAAAATGTCGAGCTAGCTCACCAAACTGCGCAACGCACTGATCTGCGGGATCTCCACCCGGCGCATGTACGCGCGTAGCGGCTCGGTAATGTTGATGCGCTCATCAATATTGTGGTCCAGCAGCAACTGAATACGCTCGCGCGACAGAGTCATGGTGTGCTCCGCAGCCGGCAACCAGACAAATTCAGCGGTGGGAATAATGCCGTCATCGGCCACGTCCATGCCGAAGGCATCTTCGCTGAAACGCACGATGTAGTGGCCGGTCTTGCGGTTCAGGCCAACAAAACCGTGGAGGTCGTCGGCAGCCTGGCAGATGAGTTCGGATGTGATGCGCATGGTAAACCTCACTGAAAAGTCCCACAGGGACTGGAAAGATGGTTTACACGCGTGGCAGAAATGACTGCCCTCTAACGGGGCGGCTTCGGCCAAGAGTACTGCAACACTGCACAAAAAAACCAAGAAAATGGGCCGTGCGCACGTTATTGTCGGTTTGGTGATAGCGCCTTTCGCAATCAATTGTTAAAAAGGACGCCTTCTCAAAGTTACCTCCACGAAAGGACTTCGCATATGCCTGTCACGTTTACCAAGAGTGCCTTGCTGCTCGCCCTGATGCTCGGCTTCTCCCAGGCACAGGCCGCCGACCCGATCAGCCCGGCTGAATTGGCAACAAACGAAGGCATTCCGTACCCGGCCGTCATCGCCCACCGTGGCGCGTCCTTTGATGCCCCCGAATCCACCGCCGCTTCCTACAAGCTCGCCCGCGACCTCGGCGCCGACTACCTGGAAATGGACCTGCAACGCAGCAAGGACGGCGTGCTGTTCGCCCTCCACGACAACAACCTGCAACGCACCACTGACGTGGCCACCAAGTTCCCAGACCGCAAGGACGCCCCGGCCAACGAGTTCACCTGGGCCGAACTGCGCACCCTGGACGCTGGCAGCTGGTTCAACGCCGCCTACCCGGACCGCGCCCGCCCGGCTTTCGTCGGCCTGAAAATCCAGAGCCTGGACGAAATCATCAAGATCGCCGAAGGCAACCCGCAGCACAAACCCGGCCTGTACATCGAAACCAAGGAGCCCAAGCAGTTTCCGGGCATCGAAGCCGACCTGAAAAACAAGCTGCTGGACAAAGGCTGGTTGAGCTCCGCCGGCTCCAAGCTGGGCAAGAGCAACACTGGCGTGGGCCAGGGCAAAGGCCGCGTCGTGCTGCAAACGTTTGAAAAAGACAGCTTGAAAGAGCTGCAGAAAGAAATGCCCAACACCCCGAAAATCCTGCTGTTGTGGGTTGGCCCAGGCAGCATCGAGCCAAAGTCCACGCAGACGTTCGCTGAGTCCGGCGAAGCCACCAAAGCCGCCTACTACGCCAAGCAAGAGCCAAAAGACGCAGCCGAGTTCGAAAAATGGGTCGACGAAGCCAAGAGCCTCGGCGCCATCGGCACCGGCCCTTCGGCTGAGCTGACCAACCATGGTGATCAGAGCTACACCGACCTGGTGAAGCCTGAAATGAACAAGCTGACCCACGACAAGGGCCTGCTGGTGCATGTGTACACCGTGGATGAGCCGGTGGACTTCGACAAAGTGATGAAGGCCGGGGTCGATGGCATCTTCACCAACCGCGCCGCCGAGCTGCTGAAGTACTTCAAGCGCTGGCCGTCCTCGAGCGTGTCGGACCTGCTGAAGGACAACGGCTACTGAGTCGCTGGTGTCAGTGCGCCATTAAGGATGAATTAAGTTGCGCTGGTTAATCTGGCGCCACTTAAACAGCTCACCCACAAGGACACTGACCATGAAGACACTGACTGCCCTGTTCGCCGCTACCGCCCTGACCCTGACTGCCGGCCTGGCCCAGGCTGATGTCCGTCCGGACCAGATTCCAGCCCTGCTCAAATCCGGCGATGTGATGGCGTTCGAGAAACTCAACGCCGCTGCCCTGGCCAAACACCCCGGCGCGACCATCGCCGACACCGAGCTGGATCACGAAGCCGGTCGCCTGGTCTACGAAACAGACCTGACTGACACCGCCGGCAAGAAGTGGGACGTGAAGCTCGACGCCAAAACCGGCGAAGTGCTGGAAAACAAGCAAGACACATAATTCCAACGCCAAAAAAACCGCGTCACTTTTAAGAGTGACGCGGTTTTTTTATGCGTGCTCGTCAGCTAATTGTAGGAAAAGCACCTAATACGCTGAATGAAATTACACCTACAAGGTGTAAGGTCGCTAAAATCCCCCTCTATAGCCAGCACCTTTCGGATCGAGATTACTTAATGGGGCAAAAAGCCGCCGACATTGCCACCATTGGCCGCATCAGCGCTGTACCTGCGATGCTCAAAGTCATCAGCGACATGACCGGACTGCGCTTTGCGGCCGTCGCGCGCGTCACCGAAGAGACCTGGACTGCCTGCGCCGTGCTGGATCAACTGGAATTCGGCCTTGGCGTCGGTGGCGAGCTGGACCTGACGACCACCCTTTGCCACGAAATTCGCGGCTCGCACCGCTCGGTAGTGATCGACAAGGCCAGCGAAGACCCGCTCTTTTGCGACCATCACACCCCGCGCATCTACCAATTCGAAAGCTATATTTCGGTGCCGGTTTTCCGCACCGACGGACGCTTCTTCGGCACCATTTGCGCGCTAGACCCCAACCCCGCCCAACTGCGCAGCAGCACGATCCAGTCGACCATGGAATCGTTTGCGCGGGTGTTGTCGCTGCAAATCGAAGCCGAGGAAAACCAGCAGAGAACCGAAAACGACCTGCTGGAAGAACGCGGCACCGCCGAGCTGCGCGAGCAATTTATCGCCGTACTCGGCCATGACCTGCGCAACCCGCTGTTCGCCATCAACTTTGGCGCCGAACGGCTGTTGCGCAAGCACCCAAACCCGACCACCGACCCGCTGGTGCGCCACATCCTCACCAGCGGCCGACGTGCTGCGCAGTTGGTCGAAGACGTGCTGGATTTCGCCCGGGGCCGCATGGGCAGCGGTATTCCACTTCACTTGGGCGACTGCAAGGATTTGCAGGAGGCGCTGCAACATGTGGTGTCCGAGGTGCAAAGCGTGCACCCGCAGCGCCTTATCTATGCCGATATCGGCGACCTGCGCGGCGTGTACGGCGACCGCAACCGGCTGGCGCAATTGCTCTCCAACCTGGTGGCCAACGCCATCCACCACGGCAGCCACGATGGCCCGGTGGAAGTCACCGCGCACATCGAACGCGGCCATTTCAACCTGACAGTGAAAAACCCCGGACAGATCGACGATCAGGCCCTGCCGCAATTGTTCCAGCCTTATTCACGTCCGACCCACCATACGCCCCAGGCCGGCCTGGGCTTGGGGCTGTATATCGTCAAGCAGATTGCTGACGCCCACGGCGGTGAACTGAGCGTGTCTACCACCGAACAGCAAGGCACGGTTTTTACGTTCAGTTTGCCGACAGACTGATCAAGCACCCAAACGCGCGGTTACCTCATTCAGCTCACTCGACAACCCGCGCAAGTTCTGGCTCGCCACTTCGGTGCGCTGCACATTGTCCATATTCGTGGTGGCGACGGCGGTGATCTGCGTGATGTTGCGCGAGATATCTTCGGCCACCGAGGTCTGCTCCTCGGCGGCGGTGGCGATCTGGCGGTTCATGTCACGGATCGCTTCCACGGCTTGGGTGATATGGGTGAGCATCGCGCCAGCCTCGGTGACTTTCGACACGCTCTCATCGCTGCACGACTGCCCGCTCATAATCGCCTGCGCCGCATCCACCGCGCCGGTTTGCACGGCATGAATAATCTGGTTGATCTCGATGATCGATGCCGCCGTGCGTTGCGCCAGGCTGCGCACCTCATCGGCCACCACCGCAAAACCACGCCCGGCCTCACCAGCGCGTGCGGCTTCAATGGCCGCATTGAGAGCAAGCAGGTTGGTCTGCTCGGCGATCCCACGAATCACCTCCAACACTTTACCGATGCGCACGCTGTCGGTTTCGAGGCGGCGGATGATAGTGCCTGTGTTGAGGATTTCGTTGCGCATCTGGCCAATGGTGGCGATGGTGACCTGCATCACTTCACCGCCCTCCCGCGCCGATTGATCCGCCTCATCGGCAGCACGCGATGCGCTGGCCGCGTGGCGTGCAACTTCCTGGGCGGTGGCCGACATTTCAGTCATCGCCGTGGCCACCTGATCGGTGCGGTTAAATTGATCATGGGTGCCGGTGGCCATTTGCCCGGCGATCGAGTTCAACTCGCCGCTGGCGCCGACAAGGTCCGTGGCGCTGCGTTGCAGGCGGCTGAAGGTTTCGGCAAGGAAATCTCGCAGGGTATTGGCGGCGGCGGCCAGATGGCCCAATTCATCCTGGCGGCGACTGGCGACACGTTCGGCAAAGCGGCCGTGGCTCAATTGAGTCACGTAGTCGATCAAACCGCGAATCGGCAAGATCAAGTTACGGTTGATCAGCCACAAGCTGAACAGACCGATCAACACACCTGACAGCAACATGATGGCCAGCCCGACCATGACTGTGCGCTCGGCGTAAGCGCTGATGGCCACCGATTGCTTCGCGCCTTGCTCGCGCAAGTCACTGACTAACGCGCTCATCTGCTCGCTGGTGGCGCGGTCCACACCCTTGACCGCAGCGTCACCCGCGCTCGCTTCGGCGCCGGCAGCCAGGTAGGCATCGCGCCCTTTCTGATAAGCCACGCCCAGTTGTTGGTGCGCCTGACGCAAGGTTTCGATGCGCTGGTTCAGCGCCGCGTCGTCATGCGTGTGAGTCACCAGACGCGCGAGGATGCCTTGCACATCGCGCTGCCGGTCCTGGAACTGGCCCCAGTATTTCTCCATGTCTTGCGGTTGCTTGCCGCGCAGCAACACGTTTTTCCATTCCTGTACCTGCACTTTGAATTGCAGGTTGGCCTCATCGATTAATTGTGAGGTGAGCAGCGGCCCCTCGATCAGGCTGCGATAACTCTGTACGCCATTGGAAAGGAAGTTGAAACAGGCCAGGGCGATCAACAACATCGCCAGCAGGCTGCCACCGAGCAGCGACAAGATCTGGGCTCTCAAGGAGGTTCGCAAAACATTCATCGGGAAAAGCCTCGATACAAGGGAAAGGGTGCATGCACGCCGTAACTTCCTTGTTATCGAAACCACCGCCTATTCACAGCAGTTCGTTATGCCTTGAATCGGCCATTCCAGACGCTTCTTGAACGGTTGCTGACAAACGGTCAATAAAATGTCACCGCGTCGAAATAAATTCAAAACCGTCACAAAAATGTCAAATTTCCTTGCAATGATTCGCACACGCGAACCTGTGAAACGTCCTACAGGCGCTCTTTCTGCGAGCCTCCATGAACCACAGCATTGATCACAGCCACCAGGATCCCGATCTGTTTGGCTTGCTTTACGGTTTTCGTTTTCGCCCCGGCGAAAAGGGCGAGCAGATTGACTCAGCCACGGCGCTGGCCGCCTTGCAGGCGCCGCAAGACCCGGAAGAATTCCTCTGGTTGCACCTGAACCTGGCTCACGCCGCGTGCGAGCGCTGGATGCAGGCGCACCTGTCGTTGCCGGAGGAGTTTTTCGAAGCGTTGCACGAAGGCTCGCGCTCAACGCGCATCGAACACGTGGACTCGGCCTTGCTGGCGGTGGTTAACGACGTGGTGTTCAATTTCAGCAGCATGGTGTCCTCGGATATTTCCACGCTGTGGGTGTGCGCTCGCAGCCGCTTGCTGGTGAGTGCGCGCCTGCAACCACTGCACTCGGTGGACAAACTGCGCTCGTCGGTGAAGGCCGGTGAACGCTTTCGCTCACCGCTGGAGTTGCTGGTGCATCTGCTGCGCGACCAGGGCGAAGTGCTCACCCAGATCGTGCGCAAGACCAGCATCAGCGTCGACCATATCGAAGACCAGTTGCTGTCCTCGCACCTCTCCACCAACCGCGCCGAACTCGGTGCCGCACGCCGGGTGCTGGTGCGCCTGCAACGCCTGCTGGCGCTGGAACCGGGCTCGTTGCTGCGCCTGCTCAACCGCCCGCCGCAGTGGCTGCAAAAGGAAGACGTGAAGGAGCTGCGCAAATCCACTGAGGAGTTCGCGCTGATCATCAACGACCTCACGGCCCTCGGTGAGCGCATCAAGCTGTTGCAGGAAGAGATCGCAGCCAACCTCAATGAACAGAGCAACCGCACGCTGTTTACACTGACCGTAGTGACGGTGCTGGCGCTGCCGATCAACATCATTGCCGGATTTTTCGGCATGAACGTGGGCGGTGTACCGCTTTCAACCGACCCGGAAGGCTTCTGGATTCTGGTGGCGCTGGTGGCAACTTTCACCGTAATTGCCGGGCGCTGGGCCTTCAGAAAGCGCAAAGACTATTAACCTGGAATGCAATCAAACTGTGGGAGCTGGCTTGCCTGCGATGGCCATCTATCAGCCACTTTTTCAGTGCCTGACAGCCAGCAATCGCAGGCAAACCAGCTCCCACATTGATTGCACTATGACATTAGTTATGCAGTGTTTATTGGACAAGTGGCACCCCCAATTCCCCAAACACTGACTCACCGCAGCATCTCTGTAACATTCTGCAATGATCATGACAAACATCCTTCACAACACTGGATGCTCCGGCATGGCCACCCCTTCCCTGACTGCCTCCAATACCGCTTCACCCACAGACGCCAAACCACGGCTGGACAAAAAACCGGGCCTGGTGACGGTGATCATGTTCTTCGCCGTGCTCGCCATGGGCCTGCTGTTTACCGCCTACAGCCTGATGCACGACATGCACGAACTCGGCACGGTGGTCACCACCTGGACGCCGTTCCTGCTGCTCGGCGTGGCGCTGTTGATTGCCCTGGGTTTCGAATTCGTCAACGGGTTCCACGACACGGCCAACGCCGTCGCCACGGTGATCTACACCAACTCGCTGCCACCGCATTTTGCGGTGGTGTGGTCGGGGTTCTTCAACTTTCTCGGGGTGCTGCTCTCCAGCGGCGCGGTGGCGTTCGGCATCATCGCCTTGCTGCCGGTCGAGCTAATTTTGCAGGTAGGCTCGTCGGCGGGTTTCGCAATGATCTTCGCCCTGCTGATCGCCGCCATCCTGTGGAACCTCGGCACTTGGTGGCTGGGCTTGCCGGCTTCGTCTTCGCACACGCTGATCGGCTCGATCATCGGTGTCGGCGTCGCGAATGCCTTGATGCACGGGCGTGACGGCACCAGCGGTGTGGATTGGGGCCAGGCGACCAAGATTGGTTACGCGCTGCTGCTGTCGCCGCTGATCGGTTTTGCCTTTGCTGCGTTGTTGTTGCTGGCCCTGCGCGCCTTTGTGAAAAACCGCGCGCTGTACAAGGCGCCGAAAGGCGACACCCCGCCGCCATGGTGGATTCGCGGCATGCTGATCGCCACCTGCACCGGCGTGTCGTTCGCCCACGGTTCCAATGACGGCCAGAAAGGCATGGGCCTGATCATGTTGATTCTGGTCGGCACCCTGCCGATGGCCTACGCGCTGAACCGCGCCATGCCCGCCGAGCAATCGATGCAGTTTGCGGCAGTGGCTGAAGTGACCCAGGTGGCCCTGGTGAAAAGCGCGCCGCAACCGTTGGCAGGTGACCCGCGCCCGATTCTTTCGACCTATGTGCGCACCAAGGAAGCCACGCCGGAGCTGGTGCCTGCCCTCGCCGCGCTGGCCGGGCACATCGGTGACGAAGTAAAAGGCTATGGTTCCCTGGCCAAAGTGCCCGCCGAAGCCGTCGGCAACGTGCGTAACGACATGTACCTGACCAGCGAAACCATTCGCTTGATGGACAAGGGCAAGGTCGGCAACTTTGACGCTGACACCCTAGGCAAGCTGAAACTGTTCAAGGAACAGCTCGATAATTCCACGCGCTTTATTCCGCTGTGGGTGAAGATCGCCGTGGCCATCGCCCTGGGCCTTGGCACCATGGTTGGCTGGAAGCGCATCGTGGTGACGGTGGGCGAGAAGATCGGCAAGACCCACCTGACTTACGCCCAAGGCGCCTCGGCCGAAATGGTGGCCATGCTGACCATCGGCGCGGCAGACATCTATGGGTTGCCGGTGTCGACGACGCACGTGTTGTCGTCGGGTGTGGCGGGCACCATGGTGGCCAATGGGGGTGGCTTGCAGATGAGGACCATCCGCAATCTGGCGTTGGCGTGGGTGCTGACGTTGCCGGCGGCGATTTTGCTGTCGGGCAGCCTCTACTGGCTGTTCACCAAACTGTTCTGACCCAACAGAGGTTCAAAATGTGGGAGGGGGCTTGCTCCCGATGGCGGTGGATCAGTCAGCTTATCTGTAGCTGACCCACCGCTATCGGGAGCAAGCCCCCTCCCACATTTGGTTCTGCGTTACGTCAGTTGTTGAAGAGTCCGGCCATCGCTTTGAGCCGTTTTTTGTAAACCCGCCGCGCCTCCAAGGCTTCCTCCAGTGTCACCGCCACAAACCCCGCCCGTTGATTCGGCTGCATCTGCCCGATCAAATCCAGGTCCGCACTGATCACCGTGCCAATCATCGCGTACCCACCGCCCGACACCGCATCGCGGTGCAGCACAATCGGTTCCAACCCCGCAGGGACTTGAATCGACCCGATCGGGTAGCAACTGTCGACGATATTCGATGGATCCGACCCCGCGCCAAACGGCTGCTCCCGTGGCTGAAAGCTCAACGCACTGCCGCCCTTGAAGCGGTAACCGATGCGGTCCGCCTCGGAACCGACCGTCCAGGGTTCGGCAAAAAAACTGCTCTTGGCCGCAGAAGTCAGGCGCTCGTAATACAGCCCCGGCACCACGCGCAAGGTCACATCGCCGCCCACCGAGCGGCGCAAGGCCATGGGCAAACTGTTGCCCGCGCGGCCCTGGCCGCTGGCCTCGCCGATGGGCAATTCATCGCCTTCCTGCAAACGCCGCCCCTGAAACCCTCCGAGCGCGCCCAGCGTGTAGGTCGAGCGGCTGCCGAGCACCAGCGGCACATCAATGCCTCCGGCCACCGCGAGGTACGTCCGCGCGCCGGCCTTGGGAAATTCAAAACGCAGCACCTGCCCGGCGCGTACCTGGAACGCGGTGTCCTGGTGCACCACTTCGCCGTCCAGGCGCGGCGACATCAAGGCACCGCTCAGAGCCACCAGCGCGTCCTCCTGGAACTCAAGCTCAGGCCCGATCAGCGTGCATTCCAGGCCCGCCGCGCCGACCGGGTTGCCCACCAGGTGGTTGGCCGCACTCAAGGCGTATTGGTCCAACGCGCCGGAGGGCGGGATGCCCAAGTGGTAATAGCCTTCGCGGCCCAGGTCTTGTACGGAGGTGGCGAGGCCGGGTTTGAGAACCTTGATCATGCCAGCGCCTCCTGCAGGGTTTTCGGGTAGCCGATGGGATCGGCGAGAAAGGCGTCGAGGGAGAATTCCACCGGGCGAATCCGCAGGTCGAAACGGCCCGCGTCTACCTCCGCGACAGCCAGGTCATAGGCATCGCGGTCAATAGGTTTGAACTGCACGATGTCGCCGGGGCGGAAGAACACCATGTGTTCCTTGAGGTAGGCCAACTGCTGCGCCGGGTCGTAGATCGGTGCCGGGGTTACGCCGAACATCTGGTAACCGCCGGCGCCGCGTACCGAGTAGATGCAACCAAAACAACCGCCATGGCCGAGGGTGAGTTTCGGCGTGTCGGTGCGCGGGCGCAGGTACTTGGGCACCTGCAACTGCCGCGCGCGCGCGACCATCTGGAACATGAACGGCAGGCCCGCGACAAAGCCAACCATCGACACAAACCACGGCGCGCCACTGTGAGCGGCGATGAATGCGTCGACGTCGGCCAGCCCGTTAATGCGTGCGGCGTATTCCAGGTCAGTGCCCGTAGGGTCTTGGTGGCGGTCGCGAAAGCGCATCAGGGTTTCATGGGTCCAGGGGTCGTTGTAGAGCACCGGAATTTCGATAATGCGCGTGTGCAAGGTGCGTTCGGTCACGGCCTGGGCTTCGGCGCTTTGCACGGCGTCGAGCAGCACATGGGGCGCAATGCGGTCGGGGTCAAAGCGAATCTGGAACGACGCATTGGCCAGGCACACATCCAGCACACCTTCCAGGGCCAGGCGCTCGACGGCGCGGGTCACCGCCATGCCTTTGAAAAAGGCCTCCAGGGACATGCTGTCGCTGACCTCGGCAAACAGGTGTTCATCACCGCCGAAGCTGTAGCGAATGGGGGACGTTTGAGCCATGTCTGTTCCTCTTGGAATCATTGTAGAAAGGCAGGCAAAAAATGACGGATCGATCTTATTGGGGGGTTCTGACGTCAATGCCCGCCTTGTCCAGAGCTTCACGCGTGGCTTCCACCAGTTCCAAGGCGCCGGGGGTGTCGCTGTGCAGGCAGATGGAATCGAATTCAATAGAAAGGTCTTCGCCCTCTACCGTTTTTACCAACCCGGTCTGACATGCACGCAAGACGCGCGCCGCCACCGTTGCCGGGTCCAATGCACGAACAGTGCGGGTAAACACGATGGAGCCCGTAAGGTCGTACTCACGGTCAGCGTAAAACTCGCGCACTACCGGCTGCCCCAGTTCGGTGGCAACCCGCCAGATGACCGAGTTCGGCATGCAGTACAGCAACAGCGTCGGCTCGATGATTTGCAGGTTTTGCACCAGCAACCGCGCCGCTTCTTCGTCACGGGCCAGGTGCATGTAGAGCGCGCCGTGGGGCTTGATGTGTTGCAGGGTCACGCCTTGGGCACGGGCGATTTCCCGCAGGGCGCCGAGTTGGTAGAGCATGTCGTCCACCAATTCCTGGGCCGGTGCGTTGATGTGCCGACGCCCGAACCCGACCAAATCCCGAAAGCCCGGGTGCGCGCCGATGGCCACACCCAGTTGCTTGGCGCGCTCGACGGTGCGGCGCATGGTGCCGGGGTCGCCGGCGTGGAAGCCGGTGGCGATATTGGCTGAGCTGATATAGGCCATCAGCTCGGCGTCGACGCCGTCGCCAATGGTCCAGGGGCCGAAGCCTTCGCCCATGTCTGAATTGAAATCCACTGCCTGCATCGGGGCTGCTCCGCCAAAAAGGTGATGGCTGAAAGTAGGCCGCGGCTTGACCCCTTGGGAAGATCTATTATCAGATGGCCCATCTTCTGAAAAACAGATAAAGCCATGTCCCTGACCTTGCGACAAGTCCGCTATTTCATCGCCACCGCCGAAATCGGCCAGATTTCCCAGGCGGCGATTCACTTGAACATTTCCCAGTCGGCGGTGACCACCGCGATCAAGGAGCTGGAAGCCATGCTCGGCGTGCAGCTGTTCGTGCGTTCGGCCCAGGGCATGAACCTGACCGACGCCGGGCGGCACTTTCTGAACCGCGCTTATGTGATCGTGCGCAGTGTGGACGATGCGCTGAACAGCCCTCTGCCGGATTACCGCGCCAGCGGCGTACTGCGTGTCGCCGCCAGCTACACCGTGTTGGGTTATTTCCTGCCCCACCACCTGCAACGCATGGAGCACTGGCACCCGGACGTGACCATTGAAGTGTTCGAGCAGGAGCGCCAGGCCATTGAGCACGGCCTTCTCGACGGCCAATTTGACATGGCCGTGGTACTCACCGCCAACCTGACCCACCCGGATATCGTCTCCGAAATCCTCTTCAACTCGGAACGCCGCCTGTGGCTGCCCAGCCATCACCCGCTGTGCGACCGCGGCGCCGTGAGCCTGGCGGATGTGGCCCGGGAACCCTACATCTTGCTCACCGTCGACGAGGCCGAACACAGCGCCATGCGCTATTGGGAACACGCCGGGCAAACGCCTGACGTGCGGCTGCGCACCAGTTCGGTGGAAGCGGTGCGCAGCATGGTCGCCAACGGCAGCGGCGTGGCAATTCTGTCGGACCTGGTGCACCGGCCCTGGTCACTGGAAGGCAAACGCATCGAAACATTGACCGTGACTGACCCGGTCACACCGATGAGCGTGGGCCTGGCCTGGCACCGCGAGCGCGCGTTTACCCCGGCGATGCAGGCGTTTCGTGATTACTTCCACGACGCCTTCCTGGCGCCGCAGCAATTGTCGGCGCGGCGCTAGTCACTGTGGCGACTGGATTTGCTGTGGCGAGCGGGCTTGTTGTGGCGAGCGGGCTTGCCCCGCGTTGGGCTGCGCAGCGGCCCTGAAACCAGGCTCAGAGGAGTGTCTGACCTACCGCATTCTTCTATTTTGGGGCCGCTTCGCAGCCCAACGCGGGGCAAGCCCGCTCGCCACAATGACCGTATTCACCTTAGCTGACGGGCGTTAGAGCTGGGATTGCAAGGTGGCGGCCAGCCAGTCCATAAACACCCGCACTCGCTGCGGCAGATGCCGCTGACCCGCGTAAAGCAACGACACATCCAGCGCCGGGGCCGGGTACTGCGGCAATACCGCCACCAGCTCGCCGCTGGCGAGTAGATCGCGAACGCCCAGGGCTGGCACCTGAGTAATGCCGAAGCCGCCCACGCAGGCCGCCCTGTAGGCATCGGTGCTGTTAACCGTAACCCGCCCGGCCATGGGCACTCGCTGCACTTTGTTGCCCTGCACGTATTCAAACCCCGGCGAGCGCGAGCCCAAGGGGCGCACGTAATGCACCAGATAATGATGGGCCAGGTCGGCCAGAGTTTCGGGCTTGCCGTAGCGTTGCACGTAGCCTGCGCTCACGCAGTTGATCATCGGCATGTTGCACAGCAACCGCGCGACCACCGACTGGTCGGGCTGCGCGCCCACGCGTAATACGCAGTCGAACCCTTCGGCGAGCAGGTCGACCTGGCGGTCGGTGCTGCTGACTTCCAGCTCGATCAACGGGTGCGCGTCCATGAACGCTGGCAGGCGCGGCAGGATCAATTCCCGCGCCATCACGTTGGGCATGTCCACGCGAATACGCCCGCTGAGCTGCGCCTCGTCCTGGCGAAACAGGCCTTCGAGTTCTTCCATGTGCGAGAGCAAATCCTTGCTGCGCTCGTACAACACTCGCCCGTCCTGGGTCGCCTGCACCTTGCGCGTGGTGCGTTGCAACAAGCGCGCGCCGAGCAGTTCCTCCAACGCCTGCACATGCTCGGACACGGTAGAGCGCGGCAAGCCCAGGCTCTCTCCCGCTTGAGTAAAACTCGACAATTCAGTGACCCGCACGAAGGTGCGCAACAGCTCAAGCTTGTTCATGGGATTGTTCGCCTTATCCGGCCAGTGTTTCCGATATAGCGCTGTTTATCACGTTATGGGCGGACAAATACACTCAGTCCCACGATCACTCAGAGGAATCCACCATGTCTCGTAAAATCGCACTGATCACTGGCGCCAGCCGCGGCCTCGGTAAAAGCGCAGCATTGCACCTGGCAGCCCAAGGCGTCGACATCATCGGCACTTACCACAGCGCTGCGGCCGAGGCTCAAGCCGTGGTCGAACAGGTTGAAGCCTTGGGCGGTCGCGCCGCCATGCTGCAACTGGATGTGGGCCAGAGCGGCACCTTCAATGACTTTGTCGGCGAAGTCGGCCGCGTCCTCAAGGATGTTTTCGCACAGGATCACTTCAACTTTCTGATCAACAACGCCGGTGTGGGCGCGCATACCAGCTATGCCGACACCACCGAAGAACAGTTCGACACACTGGTGGCGATCCACTTCAAGGCGCCGTATTTCCTTACGCAAAAACTGCTGCCGCTGATCAGTGATGGCGGGCGCATCATCAATATCTCCAGCGGCCTGACGCGCTTCACCCTGCCGGGGTCTTCGGCCTACGCCTCGATGAAAGGTGCCGTGGAAGTGCTGTCGCGCTATCAGGCCAAGGAGTTGGGCCCGCGCGGGATCACCGTCAACACCCTGGCGCCCGGCGCGATCGCCACCGACTTCAACGGCGGCACCGTACGCGACAACACGCAGGTGAACAGCATGGTTGCCAACAACACGGCCCTGGGCCGCGTCGGTTTGCCGGACGATATCGGCGGCGCGCTCTCGGTTCTGTTGGCCGACGGCAGCAACTGGATCACCGGGCAGCGCATTGAAGCCTCGGGTGGCATGTTCCTTTAAACAGGCTGCGCCAGCCTTCATGCCTGCAGATTCCTGACAGGCGTTTGTTGATTTCGTGGCCTCGTTCACGCTTGACTCGGCACACGTTGCTGTACGACTTTTTCCCGAATCACGTCATACACCCAGTGATACACGTAGGTGTACGGCAGGAAAAACAGCAACACGCCGATGTCGAGGATAAACGCCTGCATCAGGCTGATGTTCATCCACGCCGCGATCAGCGGCACGGCGACAATAATCAGCCCGCCTTCAAACATCAGCGCGTGCAACACCCGAGTCCGGGCGCCACCGGACAATTGCAGGCGCACTTTCAAGCGGTCAAACAGGCTGTTGAAAATGATGTTCCAGGTCAGCGCCAGCAGGCTGAGGCCCAAGGTTACCGCACCCATTTCCAGGGCAGGTCGGCCGGTAATCCAGACCAACAGCGGCGTACAGATCAACAAGGCCAAGCCTTCAAACCCCAAGGCTTGGCAAACGCGTTCAGTAATCGACTTGTTAGGGCTCATAACCAGCGCTCCGTGAGTGACGATGGTTGCCATGATTACCCTTTGACTCGATACTTCATAACCAATTACCATCGACCAAGGCGATAGTCATGGCTTCAAACGAAGTGCTGCAGGCGTTTGTGCAGGCCGCCACCCAAGGCTCGTTTTCTGCGGCGGCGCGCAAGCTCGGCAAAAGCCAGTCCACCGTCAGCGCGGCGGTGGCAAGCCTGGAGATTGACCTGGATGTGGTGCTGTTTGATCGCAGCAGCCGCAAACCGACGCTGACGCCAGCCGGGCATGTGCTGCTGCAACGGGCCGAACAGGTGCTGGAAGCCAGCAGCCGATTAGAGATGGCGGCGAGCCAGTTGTCGCAAGGGTTGGAGCCGAAAGTCAGTATCGCCATGTCCGACACCTACCAGTCGGAGCGCTTCGAAATCGCCCTCAAGGCTTTTGAACAACGCTACCCGGACCTGGAGCTGGAATGGCTGATTGCCGAGTGCGAAGACTTGATCGACCTGGTGCAAAGCGGCCGGGCGCAGATGGCGTTTATCGAGGCCCAGGAGATCTATCCACCCGACCTGAGCCGTGCCCCGGTGGCGGAGCGCGCGGAACTCGCGCTGTTCGTCGCCCCCACGCATCCGCTGGCCAGCCTGCAGGGCATCGACCCGCAAACCTTGCAGCAACACCGCGAACTGCGCCTGGCAAGCGTCATCAACCCCAACGAGATACGCCCCACTGGCCGCGTGTGGTCGGCACCGAGTTTTCTGATGCTGATGGAGATGGCTCAACTCGGTTTCGGCTGGGCGGCGCTGCCGCGCTGGCTGGTGGAGCGGTTTGGCAATGCGGGCTTGGTTGAACTGACAGTGCGCAGCTGGCCACGCTCGGTGGCGGTGGATGTGCTGTGGTCGCGCCACCATCCGCCGGGGCCTGCGGGGAGCTGGATGTTGGGGCTGATGCTCGAGTCATCGATTCCAGACCCGGCACTTTAAACATGTGGTACACCTCGGGTTGAAAAACCCGGAAGCCCGCCTGCGGCAAACCCGATAGAATCCAGCCTCTTTGTAGGATTCTGGATGCACCCCCGATGGAAACCCGCCTCGTCCCCTATGAGACGCTGAGCCTCGTGCAAAAACAGCAACTCGACACCCTGCAAGTGCACCCCGAACAGCTGGCGTATTCCGGGGATATCTACTGCGCGCTCAACAGCCTGCTGGTCAATCCCAACCCTGCCAGCGTCAAAGGCTTCGCCCTGCTCGCCGACGCAATACCCGTCGCCTTCCTCCTGCTCAAACGCCCGCCGTGCCTGCCCCATTGGGCGGATGAACACAGCGCCACGCTGCACGCGCTGCAAGTGGATCGCGCGCAACAGGGCCGAGGGTTTGGCAAGTCGTGTTTGCAGGCACTGCCCGAGACGGCATTGCAGGCGTGGCCAGAGATCAAGGCGCTGGAGTTGTCGGTGGACGCGGACAATGTGGCGGCGATGCGTTTGTATCTGGGGGCTGGCTGGGTGGATAACGGGGAGGCGTATAAGGGCAGAATCGGGTATGAGCGCAGGCTGAAATGGGTATTTGGTCGGGGCAATATTGACAACAATAAAATGTAACGTATACGTAACTTATGATTATCAAGGTAATGAATACGTGACATGGACACTTCCGTTATTACTCAGCGACTCGGTCAGCAACTAAGAGCCCTGCGCCTCAATCGTGGCTATAAACAGGCGGATCTGGCGAAGTTGGCGGGGATTACCCGGCAAAAACTGATCGACATTGAAAAAGGAAGCCTTTCAGTGTCGATGAATGCCTATGCCCGGGCCATCGCAGCCTTGGGCAGCGAATTCAAATTGGTACCGGTAACCCTGCCAACGCTGGAGGAGCTGGAGGATTTGTTCAATGAATAACCCTCATTTGCGCGTGCATACTCCTCAAGGCGAAAGCGGTAGTGTGCTGGTGAGTGCCGAAGACTATTTGTTTCGCTACGGCTCCGAAGCGCAGGCACAAAACGCAGTCAGCCTGACGATGCCGGTTCGGGCAGAAGAATATCGCCGCCGAGAACTCCACCCCATCTTCCAGATGAACTTGCCGGAAGGCTACGTGCTGGAGCAATTGCGCAATCGCCTCGCCAAGACCGTGAAAGTCGACCCCATGCTGTTGTTGGCATTGTCGTGTAGCAGTGCCCCGATCGGCCGGGTGTTTGTGTCGTCAGACCAGGTCAACGCGTTGATCCAGCGCAACAGCCCTCCCGCAACGGGAGAGAATCTCGACGAAATTCTCGCCTGGGACGGCGCGGAAGATCTGTTCGTCGAACTGGTAGACCGCTACATCCTGCGAGCGGGCATTTCCGGCGTACAGCCCAAAGTGCTGGTGCCGGAAAAACCTCAAACGCCCGATCAAAAATTCACCTCAAAAACAGACGATCTGATCATCAAAAGCGGGCGCGAAGAGTTTCCGGGGTTGGCCATTAATGAATACCTGTGCATGTCAATTGCTCGGGACGCTGGCCTTCACGTGCCGCCGTTTTACCTGTCTCAGAACCACAAATTGTTCATCATGCGACGCTTTGACCGGGACGAGCAGCTCAACCCGTTAGGCTTCGAAGACATGACTACGCTCATGGGCCTGTCTACCGAACAGAAATACACCAAGAGCTACGCCGCCGTTGCCAAAGCCGTGCGCGTGTTCTGTTCACCAGAAAACATCCATAGCTCGCTCGCGCAATTGTTCGACAGCGTGGCACTGAGTTGCATCGTGGGTAACGGCGATGCTCATTTGAAGAATTTCGGCGTGCTTTACAGTGATCCAATCAAAGCGGACACGCGGCTCGCGCCGGCTTACGACATTGTGAACACCACTGCCTATATTCCCGAAGACTCGCTCGCGTTGACTTTGTCCGGTAACAAATCTCTGTTTGCCTCACGTTTGGGCATTCTTGAGTTTGCGCGAACCTGCGAAGTCGAAAATCCCGAAGCGCGCATCCAGGCGTTACTTCAAACCCTGGAAGTGGTGCTCAAACGCGAAGACGAGTACTGCCGGTTAGCCCCCGAAGTCGCGAGAGCTATCCGACAATCTGCGCAGGGTTACCAAAACAGCTTCGGCGGCTGAATGAGTTCCCTGGAATCATCCCAGGACAAGGTAACTCCCATGCTTCTACAGGGGCGGCGGTCAGCCTCTTTCGCCAACCGGCAACCAGATTTCCACGCTGCCAGTGCCTTTGCGCGCATCAAAATCGGCGCTGTAGCGCTCGAAATCTGCGCCCATCACTTTGTAGCCCGAGTGCGGCAGCCATTCGAACATGATGCGCTCGTACGTCTGCTCAAGCGCCTGCACCGGCCCGTGATGGGGGAACACGGCATAGTTGAGCGGCGGAATTTCGACGCACTCGAAGTTGCCGGGCACGTCGCTCTTGCCTGGCACTTCAACCCCGGCCAGGTAATCGAATTCGCCGTGGCTGGGGTTATGGCACACGCCGTAGGTCACGCCGCCGACGCGCTTTTTGATGTCTTTGATACAGGTGTCGAACAGCTCCCACAGCTTGGGGATATCACCAATGGTGGCCTTTGAATAACGCCCTTTTACACCGGCGATGACCAGTGCCTTGCCGGCTTCCATGCGTGGCTCTAACGGTTGTTTTGTCTGCTGATCCATACGAACAGTCTCCTTCTTATGAGGGAACAAACCCGCATCGAGTATAGGGGGATATCCACCCTGCACTCCAAGCAGAAAATTTTCCTACGCATCTGGACAACTGGCCATCATCGACCGTATTGTCTGCTCCGCAGGCCACCGCAGTGGCCGACGTCGCTCGGACGGTTCCGGGCGCTTACGTACTCTCGAGGCAACAATGGCCGACCAAGGTTTGCCGCGCCGCTTTGCGCGCATAGATCGACTCCCCCCTTACGTTTTTAATATCACTGCCGAGCTGAAGATGGCTGCGCGTCGGCGCGGCGAAGACATCATCGACTTGAGCATGGGTAACCCTGACGGCCCGACTCCACCGCATATCGTGGAAAAAATGGTCACCGTCGCCCAGCGTGAAGACACCCACGGCTACTCCACCTCCAAAGGCATTCCGCGTCTGCGCCGGGCGATTTCGCGCTGGTACAAAGACCGTTATGAGGTGGACATCGACCCGGAAACCGAGGCCATCGTGACCATCGGATCCAAGGAAGGCCTAGCGCATTTGATGCTGGCCACCCTGGACCAGGGCGACACCGTCTTGGTGCCCAACCCCAGCTACCCGATTCACATCTACGGTGCCGTGATTGCCGGCGCCCAGGTGCGTTCGGTGCCGTTGATCCCTGGCGTGGACTTCTTTGCCGAGCTGGAACGGGCGATTCGCGGCTCGATTCCCAAGCCGAAAATGATGATTCTGGGCTTCCCGTCCAACCCCACCGCGCAGTGCGTGGAGCTGGATTTCTTCGAACGCGTGATTGCGCTGGCCAAGCAATACGACGTGCTGGTGGTGCACGACCTGGCCTACGCCGACATCGTCTATGACGGCTGGAAAGCCCCGTCGATCATGCAGGTGCCGGGCGCCAAGGACATTGCGGTGGAATTTTTCACCCTGTCCAAAAGCTACAACATGGCGGGCTGGCGCATTGGCTTCATGGTCGGCAACCCGGAACTGGTCAACGCCCTGGCGCGGATCAAGAGTTACCACGACTACGGCACCTTCACCCCGCTGCAGGTTGCGGCTATTGCGGCGCTGGAAGGCGACCAACAGTGCGTGAAGGACATCGCCGAGCAGTATCGCCAGCGACGTAATGTTTTGGTGAAAGGCCTGCATGAGCTGGGCTGGATGGTCGAGAACCCGAAGGCGTCGATGTACGTCTGGGCGAAGATTCCCGAAGCGTACGCCGCCATGGGTTCGCTGGAATTTGCCAAGAAACTGCTGCTGGAAGCGAAGGTGTGTGTGTCGCCGGGGATTGGTTTCGGGGAGTACGGCGATGATCACGTGCGCTTTGCGCTGATCGAAAACCAGGACCGGATTCGCCAGGCCGTGCGCGGGATTCGCGGGATGTTTCGGGCGGATGGTTTGGTTAGCAAAGCCTGACCATTAACCACCTGAAAAAACCCAATTAATGTGGGAGCTGGCTTGCCTGCGATGCAGACACCTCGGTGTTTCAGATGTACCGAGGTGATGCTATCGCAGGCAAGCCAGCTCCCACATTTGGCACGGTTCCCACAGTAGTTCAGGCGGTGTGGCTTACACCACCAACGACAGCAACATGATAAAGATCAGCGCCACCACCGACAGAATGGTCTCCATCGCCGTCCAGGTCTTGAACGTCTCGACCACGGTCATGTTGAAGTACTGCTTCACCAGCCAGAACCCCGCATCGTTGACGTGAGACAGCACCAACGAGCCCGCCCCCGTCGCCAACACCAGCAGTTCACGGTTAACCCCCGGAATCATCCCCACCACCGGCACCACAATGCCCGCGCCGGTAATGGTCGCCACGGTGGCCGAACCGGTCGCCACACGAATCACCGCCGCCACCAGCCACGCCAGCAAAATCGGGTTGATTTGCGCGTTCACCGCCATATGGCCGATCACGTCACCCACGCCGCTGGTTACCAGCATCTGCTTGAAACCACCACCGGCTCCGATGATCAGGATGATCGCGGCGGTTGGCGCAAGGCTGGCGTCGAGCAGCTTGAGGATTTGCTTGGAGTGAATGCCCTGGCGATGGCCGAAGGTGTACAGCGACAGCAACAACGCCAGCAGCAGTGCGGTGATCGGGTGGCCGATCATGTCCATCCAGTTGCGAATGGCGTGGCCGTCCGGCAGCGCGACGTCAGCGAAGGTTTTGAGCAGCATCAGGAACACCGGCAACAGCACGGTGATCAGGGTGATGCTGAAGCTTGGCAGGTTCTTGTTTTCTGTCTCGCGGGCCAGTTGGTCGACCAGTTCCTGGGACGGGTTGCCCGGGATGTACTTGGCGATAAACGTACCGAAGATCGGGCCGGCAATGATGGCGGTCGGCAGGGCAACGATCAGGCCGTACAGAATGGTCTTGCCGATGTCCGCGCCAAACACGCCGATGGCCAGCAGCGGGCCCGGGTGCGGTGGCACCAGGCCGTGGACTGCCGAAAGACCGGCGAGCAACGGGATACCGATCTTGATCAGCGACACGCCGGTGCGGCGCGCGACGATAAACACCAGCGGAATCAGCAACACAAAGCCGATCTCGAAGAACAGCGGAATGCCCACCAGGAACGCGGCGAACATCATGGCCCACTGGACTTTCTCTTTGCCGAAGGCGCGGATCAGGGTCTGGGCGATCTGATCGGCGCCGCCGGATTCAGCCATCATTTTGCCGAGCATCGTGCCCAGCGCGAGGATGATGCCGACAAAGCCGAGCACTCCGCCGAAGCCGTCCTGGAACGCCTTGATGATCTTGTCCACGGGCATGCCCGAGGTCAGGCCGAGAAAGCCGGCCGCGATGATCAGTGCAATGAACGGATGCACCTTGAACTTGGTGATCAAAAAGATCAGCCCGATGATTGTGACCACTGCGTCTAGCAGCAGGTAGGACTCGTGGGACATGCCAAACATGGGGGGTCTCTCCTGTTTGTTGTTGTTATTAAAGCCGGTGTTGAATTTTTCGCCGGGGATAGCGCTATCTTTTCCGGCAAAAAATTAATGGGTTGGTTCAAAGCCGTGTTGCAGCCACCAGGCATTGGTTTGCTCGGCCAGCTCCTCAACGCTGTCTTCGCTGGCGTTCAAAGCCAGGGTCAGCGGCTCGCCCACGGGCGATTCAAGGGTGGCGAACTGGCTGTCGATCAGGCTTGCCGGCATGAAATGGCCGGGGCGATGGGACACACGGTCAGCGGCGACGGCACGGGTCAGCTCCAGAAACACAAAACCCAGGCCCGGCGCAGCTTCGCGCAGGTGGTCGCGGTATTTCTTTTTCAGGGCGGAACAGGTGAGCACCGGGTGTTCGCCGGCTTTTAGCGAACGGCGCAGTTCATCGCAGAGGATGTCGAGCCAGCCGGCGCGGTCGTCGTCGTTAAGGGGGTGGCCGGCGCTCATCTTTTCGATGTTCGCGGCGGGGTGAAAGCTGTCGCCTTCAATGGCGGTGGCGCCGTTGAGGCGGCACAGGGCTTCGCTGACGCTGGACTTGCCACAGCCGGAAACACCCATGATGACTAGGGCAGTAACAGGTTGACTCATGAAACACCTCAGGACGCAGATAGCGCTACCTTTGCACGCTGTAAGGCTAGTGCAAAAACAGGCTTTTCCCGCGCCGTCTTGTCATTTTTATGGAGTGACGCGTGCATCCGCTCCAATCATTTGAACGGGATCAGGCAACCCAACGTTCAAGCATTTGCAGCCATTTGGAGACAGCGCTACCTTAGTGCCTCGATTTTTGTTTGGCAAGCCGCCTGATGACCTCCAAGAACGATAAAAAATTGCGCACCACGGGTCGCCCGACCCTTAACGAAGTTGCCCGCTTGGCCGGCGTCAGCCCGATTACCGCCTCCCGCGCCTTGCGTGGCATCAACACCGTAGCCACCGAACTGGTGGAAAAAGTGCAGCGGGCCGCTGCCGAACTGAACTACGTGGTCAACCCTGCCGCCCGCGCGTTGGCGTCGGCGCAGAGCCATTCAGTGGTGGTGATCGTGCCGTCGCTGTCCAACCTGTTGTTTATCGAAACGCTGGAAGCCATCCACCAAGTGCTGCGGCCCAAGGGCTTTGAAGTGCTGATCGGCAACTCCCATTATTCGCGCGACGAAGAAGAAAACCTGCTGCGCAACTACATGGCTTATCAGCCACGCGGCTTGCTGTTGACCGGGTTTGACCGCACCGAAAGCGCACGACGGATGGTCGAGGCCAGCCATGTTCCCTGCGTGTACATGATGGACCTAGACCCGAATGCCGGAGTGAACTGCGTAGGGTTCTCGCAGTTGAACGCCGGGGAGACGGCGGCAGCGCATTTGCTGTCCCGTGGGCGCAAGCGCCTGGCGTATATCGGCGCGCAGCTGGACCAGCGCACCTTGCTGCGCGGTGAGGGTTTCCGCCGCGCATTGCAGCAGGCGGGCATGTATGACCCGGCGCTGGAATTGCTGACGCCGCGCCCGTCGTCCGTGGGTTTGGGCGGCGAGTTGTTCTTGCAGTTGCTGGCGGCGCATCCGGATGTGGATGCCATCTTCTTTGGTAACGATGACCTGGCCCATGGCGCGCTGCTGGAAGCGCTGCGCCATGGCATCAACGTGCCGGAACGCGTGGCGGTGCTGGGGTTTAACGACTTGCCGGCGTCATCCTTTATGGTGCCGCGCTTGAGCAGCATCAGCACACCGCGTGAAGCGATCGGGCGCAGGTCGGCGGAGCATTTGTTGACGATCATGGCCGGCAACAAAATCGCCAAGCCGGTGGTGGATATGGGGTTTGAGTTGCAAGTGCGCGAGAGCACGTAGCGCAAACACCGCGATTCTAAAGACCTGCTCGGTTAAACAGGTGGGAGCTGGCTTGCCTGCTCCCACATTTTTGACACTGCGCGCTTGAACTGTAGGACGTCTGTAGGACCCGGCTGACATTGGGGTAAGCGCCTTGCCCCGTTGCCTACGCTTACGTCAGAATCGGCCGGCTTGTGCGCTTGGGTCGGGGGCCACTAAGGTTGGCCGGTCGCCGAATTTCTCGGTGATCGGGTTTAGTAGCCTGAATGTCCCCACACTATATGCATAAGCCATCATGGTGGCTGTGCGTAGGGCGCCTTCGGGCGCGCCGGGTTTGTGTGGGATTACCGGTCTACTAACCTGCGTGCAGCTGCCACCCAATCGTTTAGTAGCGAAAAGGGTGAAGGCACAAGTCAGGTACTTCAACTATGCAAAGCGTCAATCCCCCGAATACGCTCTTCACCGTCATCCCCGATACCCCTACCGAAACCCTGCTGATCAACGGCTACGAAGCGGTATCTTCCGTCACCACATTATTACTTGACCTGTCCGACGACCTCACAGGCAAACAGCGCGATGTCGCCTTGGCGATTCATCAATTAAGCGAGCTGAGCGTACTGCTGGTCGGCCAGGCCATGGATCAGCAAACACCGCGAATCTAAAGCCCTGCTCGGTTAAACAGGTGGGAGCTGGCTTGCCTGCGATGGCGGTGAGCCAGCTAACACTTCATTGCCTGACACACTGCCATCGCAGGCAAGCCAGCTCCCACATTTTTGACCCTGCCCGCTTGGAAGCATCGCCGTGGCTGGCGGCCCCTGTTAGATTGGCTGCTCTCCCCCGCAAGGAAAGCACCATGGGACATTCTCTGAAAATCTTGGGTCGCACTTCTTCCATCAACGTGCGAAAAGTCTTGTGGACGTGCCAGGAACTGGGCATCGACTACACCCGCGAAGACTGGGGCATTGGCTTCAAGCCCACTCAATCGCCTGAATTTCTGGCCCTGAACCCCAACGCTCAGGTGCCGGTGTTGATCGACGATCACGGCGTGCTGTGGGAATCCAACACCATCTGCCGCTACCTCGTCGGTCTTTACCAGCGCTACGACCTGCTTCCCGCCGAACCTGCGCCACGCGCGCGGGTCGAGCAATGGGTGGACTGGCAAGCCGTCGAGCTCAATCGCGCCTGGGGCGACGCCTTTACCGCGCTGGTGCGCAACAATCCGAACGGCCTCGACGCGGCGCAGATTGCCGCCGCCGTAAAGCAGTGGAACGACAAAATGGGCCTGTTGGAACAGCAGTTGGCGAACACCGGCGCCTATGTTGCCGGCGACGAGTTCACCCTGGCCGATATCCTCATTGGCCTCTCGGTGCACCGCTGGCAAAACACACCCATGGAGCGCCCGCCCTACCCCGCCATCGCGGCGTATTACGCGCGCCTCAGCGGGCGCCCCGGCTTTAAAACATTCGCCCTCGACGGCCATAACTAACAACAAGGATTTCACCGTGAAAGGACTCAACGTATTACTCACCGGCGCCTGCGGCAGAATCGGCAAGACGTTTTTCGACGCCTCAAGAGACCGCTACCGCTTCACCCTCACCGACCGTATCGCACCGGATTTCGCCCTCGGCGAGCACCGTTTCATCAGCGCCGACCTCAGCGATAAAACTGCGCTGGCCGCCTTGCTCGAAGGCATCGACGTGGTCGTGCACCTGTCGGGCATCCCCCACGCCAGCGCCTCGTTCGACGAACTGCTGCCGAACAACATTCTCGCCACCACCTACCTGTTCGAAGCCGCCGTGGCCGCCGGCGTGCAACGCGTGGTGTTCGCCAGCAGCGCGCAAACCATCGAGGGTTACCCGGTAGACCGGCAGATCACGCCCGGCATGCCGGTAATGCCCGCCAACCTGTATGGCGTAAGCAAATGCTACGGCGAGGCACTGTGTGGTTACTACGCGGCGAAAACCGCGCTGTCGACGATTGCCCTGCGCATCGGCGCCTTCGAATTCCCCGAAACCCACGACCTCAACAATGCGCGCGACCTCAGCGCCTGGCTCAGCCCGCGTGACGCGGTGCAGCTGTTGCAACGTTCGGTGGAGGCCGAGGGCGTGAAACACTTGATCGCCCATGGTATTTCCAATAATCGTTTCAAGCGCCTGGACCTCAGCGAAACCACGCGGGTGCTGGGCTATCAGCCAGTGGATGACGCCTTCCAGACCTTCGACATTCCCGTCACCGACTGAGACCCTGCGCCATAAAACCTTGGAACCTGAGGTTTTGGCGCAATAAATCGGCGAATGTGTGGCCGGCCGCACGCAATTTCACAAGCGCCGATTTCCGTTAGCCCGCTAAGATCCCAGGTCACCGCCCCTGGAATTCGCCCCATGTCGACTCTTACCGCCTCAAATACCGACGGCATCGACCCGGTTCGCGCCGCCCATATCAGTGCACGCATCGACCGCCTGCCGGCCGTCGCCACGATCTGGCGCCTGGTGGCGCTGCTCTCGATCGGTGGTTTTTTCGAGCTGTATGACCTGTTCCAGACCGCCTACATCAGCCCAGGCTTAATCAGCGACGGGATTTTCCACACCGGCAGCGAGGGCGTGTTCGGCTTCTCCGACCAGGCGGCGTTTGCCTCGGCGACCTTCCTCGGCCTGTTCCTCGGCGCCAGCCTGCTCAGCCCCATCGCCGACCGTTTCGGGCGCCGGGCGATCTTCACCTTTGCGTTGATCTGGTACACGGTAGCCACGGTGCTGATGGGCATTCAGACCTCGGCGCTGGGCATCATCTGCATGCGCTTTCTGGTGGGCATTGGGCTGGGCATCGAACTGGTGACCATCGACGCCTACCTCTCGGAACTGGTGCCCAAGCGCATGCGCAGTTCGGCGTTTGCCTTTGCGTTTTTTATCCAGTTTCTGTCGGTGCCAGCGGTGGCGTTGATGTCGTGGTGGCTGGTGCCCCAGGCGCCGTTCGGCATTTCCGGCTGGCGCCTGGTGGTGTTGAGCAGTGCGGTGTTTGCGCTGTTTATCTGGCAACTGCGCAAGCGCTTACCGGAGTCGCCGCGCTGGCTGGCACAAAAAGGCCGCTTCGATGAGGCCGGCAACATTCTGGACACGATTGAGGAACGCTGCCAAAAGGATCACGGCAAGCCGCTGGATGATCCGGAACCGGAAGCCATCAGCGTGCAAGGCAGCGGGCGTTTTGCCGATATCTGGCAACCGCCCTACCGTCGCCGCGCGTTGATGCTGATCGTGTTTCATGTGTTCCAGGCCATCGGCTTTTTCGGCTTCGGCAATTGGCTGCCGGCGTTGCTGTCGGGCCAGGGCGTCAGCGTGACCCACAGTTTGCTCTACGCCTTCATTATCACCCTCGCCTACCCGCTGGGGCCGTTGCTGTTTGTAAAGGTGGCCAACCGCTTCGAAAACAAATGGCAGATCGTCGGCTCGGCCATGGGCGCGATGATTTTCGGCAGCCTGTTCGCTCTGCAAACCACGGCGGTGGGGCTGGTGATTTGCGGGGTAATGATCACCTTCTGCAACGCCTGGCTGAGCTTCAGTTACCACTCCTACCAGAGCGAACTGTTCCCCACCAACATCCGCGCGCGGGCGGTGGGGTTTTGCTATTCGTTCAGCCGTTTGTCCACGGTGTTCAGCAGCCTGTTGATCGGTTTTATCCTCGAACACCTGGGCACGCCGGGGGTGTTGGCGTTTATCGCCAGCAGCATGTTGATCGTGATGATTACCATCAGTTGGTTCGGGCCGCGCACGCGTAACCTGGCGCTGGAAAACATCGCCGACTGACGGCAACGGTTCGCCGCTGGCGGGACAACTGTTGCCGCGGCGGCGGCGCCATCCCCAATAAAACCGGGGGCATCACCTTCGGCATGCTAATTGCTCCACCTGTGGGACCGAACCTATCCGCAGGTGAATGATCATGCTGGTTAACAACAATCCCCAGGCCCAGGCGACGATCCAACAGCTCAAGCGCTCCGACATGGACCCGGCCAACGCCGCCGCCAGCGCGCTCTACAGCGGCGCCGCGCAAGCTGCGCAGCAAAGCGTCACCGTGCCGACTGCACAGACCGACCTGAACAAGGCCAACGACCGCGTCGACGAAGCCTTCGCCAAGACCCGCGTGCAGTTGCAAGCGAGCACAACGGCCACCGCGCCGACCACGGGTTTACCGGCCACCGATTCCACCAGCGGCACCGCGCGCGCTGAGTTCACTGAGTTCATGAATAAATCCCCGGCCGAACGCATCCGCGAGCAATTGCTCAAGGAGCAGGGTTTGACCGAAGCGCAAGTGCAGGCGATGCCGCAGGATAAGCAGGACGCTATTTCCAAGGAAGTGGCTGATCGGGTGAAGCAGCAGGCCCAGCAGCAGGTAGCGGCAAAAGCCACTGACCCTGCGCAGTCGGTGAAAGAAACCCTGGCGGCGATCTAACAGACACCACTGAACCAATGTGAACGCTGGCTTGTGTGGGAGCTGGCTTGCCTGCGATAGGATCAACTCGGTTTACCTGATACACCGAGGTGCCTGCATCGCAGGCAAGCCAGCTCCCACACAAGCCAGCTCCCACAGAGGCAGGTTTCACATTAAGCGTGTGTTTACTGCAGTTGCAGGGTGGAGTTGAACTGACTGATCGCATCCACCACATGCCGTGACCCTTGCTGAATCTCCAGGATCACCTGCCCCGCCTCGTTCGCCAACTCCACCCCCAGCCCCGTGCGGGTCAGGCTCGACTGCATGCTCGACACCGCACTCACCGACAGGTCGTGGTTCCTGCGCACCACGTCGACAATCTCCACCGTGGCCTGGCTGGTACGCGCCGCCAGGCTGCGCACCTCATCGGCCACCACCGCAAACCCGCGCCCGTGTTCACCGGCCCGCGCGGCTTCGATGGCCGCATTGAGCGCGAGCATGTTGGTTTGCTCGGCAATGCTGCGGATGGTCTGCACCATAGAGCCAATGATGTCCGACTGCTTGCTCACCGCATCGATGCTCTGCGCAGCCTCGTTCAGGTCGTGGGAAATTTCTTCGATGATCTGCACGGTTTGCTGCACAACCTCCGAGCCCTTGCGCGCGCAAGCGTCGTTTTGTACCGAGGTGGCGTGGGCCGAGTCGGCGGCAGTGCGCAGGGTGGTGACTTGGTCGGTGATGTCACTGGCGAATTTCACGACTTTGTACAGACGCCCGTTGGCGTCGAAGATCGGGTTGTAGGACGCTTCCAGAAACAGGGTTTTGCCGTACTTATTCTTGCGTTCAAACCGGTGTGAGTGGTATTCGCCGCGATTCAGCGAGGCCCAAAACTCCTTGTACGCCGGTGACTCAACCTCGGCGCGGGGGCAGAACAGGCTGTGGTGCTGGCCGATGATTTCTTCGCGAGAGTACTGCACGGTGCGCAGGAAATTGTCGTTGCCGTTGAGGATTTGGCCTTGCGGGCTGAACTCGATCACCGCCATGGAGCGGCTAATGGCGTCGATCAGGCTCTGGTTTTCATGTTCGTGGTGCACGCGCGCGGAAATATCCGACGCCACTTTGATCACACTTTGCACCTGATGGTTGCTGTCCAGCACTGGCATATAGCTGGCTTCAAGCCACACTTCTTCGCCGCGTTTGTTCAGGCGCGTGAAGGTGCCACTGAGCGACTCGCCCCGCGCCAGGTCGCGCCACAGCGTGGTATAGGCCTCGGTTTGGGTGTAGGCCTCGTCACAAAAGATTCGATGATGCTGGCCGCGAATTTCCTCGACGTTGTAACCCATGGCGTTGCAGAAATTGTCGTTGGCATCGAGGATCACACCGTTGCGGTCGAACTCGATCATTGCCATGGAACGGCCGATGGCGGCGATTTTGGCATTGGCTTCGGTAAGGGCGCAGGAGAAACGCTGGATTTCTTGCAGGTCGAATTTGCGCTGGCGGTTAAACATGGTCAGATCACCCTTGATTCCCGGCGCCCGAAAGGCGCATTCCATTCAATTGTTGGTTAGTGCTGGCAAACCTTCATGGGGAAATAACCATCCGAAACGCTTTTATACGCCAAACGTAATCATCGGTTCTGGGTGAGCATAGACAGGGCTTGGCGCTATGCAAGGCCACTAGTCAGCCAGCATTTTTAGCAATGCATTGACCGCCGCAGATGGCGCACGGCTGGGTGAGCCGACCAAAGCAAACTCGCGGTGCAACGGCACCGTCAGCGGCATGACGCGCAGGCCATTGCGCTGGGCTGGCAAGGCCATTTCCGGCACCAATGTAACGCCGACGCCTTCGCGCACCAGGCTGTAGGCGCTGTTCCATTCGCGCACTTCCACGCGGACATCGCGCAGCGTCAGCCCTGCCGCCGCTCCCAGGCTGCGCGCGTTGGCGGTGCAGCCGCCGGTGGCGAGGACGAAGGGTTGTTCCAGCAGCTCGGCCAGCGTCACCGTCGCATCAAACGGGCGCTGTGCGAGAGGATGGCTGACGGGCAGCACCGCCATCCAGAAGTCACGGCCCAACACCGTAGCGTTGCGCTCGGGCTTGGGGTTAAGGACCACGCCGAGGTCGATCAGCTCGGCGTCGAGCAAGGTGTGCACTTCGCTGTCGGTGACGTCCAGGGTGGTGACCTCGATACCCGGATTCAACTGACGGAAGCGCTGCAACAGCGGCGTCAGAAACGTCGCCAACACCATGGGGAAACTGGCGATGCGAATGCTCCCACGCAGCAAGGGCCGCGCTTCATCCACGGTGGCGCGAATGCTCTGTAGCGCCGCCATCATCACCCGCGCCTGCTCGATCACGCTTAGCCCCAGCGCAGTGGGCAACGTCTTGCGCGGTTCGCGGGTAAACAGTTGCGCACCCAGCGTGGCTTCCATGGACGCCATGGCCTGACTGGCAGCGGACTGGGTCATGCCCACCCGCTCGGCGGCGGCGGTAATGCTGCCGTGATCGGCCACGGCCACCAGCAGGCGCCAGTGCATCAGGTTCATCATGGCAGTAGCTGTCCTTATGGATAGGGTCTGAAGGTTTAATTTTACGCACGGTGCCATGGCCGTGAGACTGGCGCAAATCCTACCGAGTAGCCCTAGATGAAACTGTATTTCTCCCCACACGCCTGTTCCCTCGCCCCGCATATCGCGTTGCGGGAACTGGGCGTGCCATTTGAGCTGGTGCAGGTGGATAACCAGGCGAAAACCACCGCCGATGGCCAGGATTTCCTGCAGATCAACCCCAAGGGTTACGTGGCGGCGCTGCAGCTGGATAACGGTCAGGTACTGACGGAGGCGAGTGCGATCTTGCAATACCTGGCCGATTTGAAGCCGCAAGCAGGGTTGGCGCCGGTGAATGGCAGCTGGGAGCGTGTGCGGTTGCAGGAGTGGTTGAATTTTATCGCCAGTGAAATTCATGGCGGGTTGGCGGTTTTCTTTAATGACGCGATTCAGGGTGACGTGCGGGCGATGTTCCTGGCCACGTTATTCAAGCGTTTTGCGATTCTGGTGCGCACGCTCGAGAAGCAGGATTATTTGTTGGGTGAGCAGTATTCGGTGGCTGATGCGTATTTGTTCGTGGTGCTGCGCTGGGCGGCGTTTCACGCGATTGACCTGGGAGAATGGCCGGCGTTGGCGGCGTTTCAGCAAAGAGTGGGGGAACGGTCAGCTGTAGCCGCTGCACTGGCCGCCGAGGCCGGCTGACCTGCAATTCACTTAGGCGGCGGGCTTGTCGTGGCGAGCGGGCTTGCCCCGCGTTGGGCTGCGAAGCAGCCCCATTCAAGACCACCCTGCTTTTCCAGATGTACCTAGGTGAATGGTTTTAGGGCTGCTTCGCAGCCCAACGCGGGGCAAGCCCGCTCGCCACGACAAGCCCGCTCGCCACAACAAGCCCGTTCATCTCAACAAGCCAGCTCATCCACAACACGTCAGTTCATCCTCAAGAAGCCCGCTCGCCACATACACTCACGGGCCCTTGAACACTATCTGCTGCACATCGACCTTCTTCGGGATCAGGCCGTTGGCGAAAAACAGGTCGGCCGTGCGCTGCTGGTTGGCCACATCCACGGCTTCCAGAGGGCGGATCGGCGCGGGCGAGCGGTGTTCGAAGTAGCTTTTCACCACCGCAGGTTGCAGGCCGAGGGTCTTGGCCATCAAGGCGATGCTCTGCTCCGGCTGGTCGAGGGACAGGCGCTGGGCCTTGGCCAGGGTCTTGATAATGGTGGCGATGGCCTGGGGGTGCTGTTTGGCAAACGGGCTGTTGACCACGAAGAAACTGCCGGCCGGGTTGAGGCCCTGGCCGTCTCCCAACACACGGGCAGCCCCGTCAACCACGGCGGCCGAGTAGTACGGGTCCCACACCACCCAAGCATCGACTTTGCCCTGCTCAAACGCGGCACGCCCGTCGGACGGCGACAGGTACACCACGTTCACGTCCTTCCACTGCAAACCGGCGCGCAGCAGGCTCTTGAGGAACAGGTTGTGCGCGCTGGAGCCTTTGAGCAGTGCCACGCGTTTGCCCTTGAGTTCGGCCACGCTCTGGATCGTGCTGGCTTTTGGCACCAGTACCGCTTCGGTCTTGCCGTCGTTGGGCTCCACAGCGAAGTACTGCAAATCAATGCCGGCGGCCTGGGCGAAGATCGGCGGAATGTCGCCGATATTGCCGATGTCCAGGCTGCCGCCGTTCAGCGCTTCGATCAGCGGCGGCCCGCCGAGGAATTCGACCCACTGCACTTGAGTGCCGGGCAGTGCCTCTTCAAAGAGTTTGTGCTCACGGGCGAGCACCATGCTCACCGAGCTTTTCTGGTAGCCGATGCGCAATGTGCCGGGGTCAGCCGCTGATGCCAGGCCAGAAAACACCATTGAAGCCAGGATCGTGCTGAAAAACTTAAGCATATCTACCACCTCTGATCGTTCATCGGTTACAGGCCTGCCTCGACGCTGGCCGCCACGTCCGCCAGCGCCCAGCGACTTGGCGCGGCGGCTCACGCTTCTCGCCCATCTGCGCGAGGGTGGTGTTGAGCAAGGCGCGGGGCTGGCGGATGGGCGTCAGACTCGGCGAGTTCAGCAACTGGGCGAAGGTGGCGGCGGCGATGTCTTCGGCGTGCGCACGGGAATCAACGTGGCGGTGCAGACGGCTGCACAGCCAGTCGTAATGACTGCGGAATAATCCGCCCACGTAACCGTGGTGAGAAATGTCGGCGCCGGACATGGTGGCTCCCTCTGAGTAGGCTGCGCGTTATGTCCGGTGTTCCGGTGGGGGCGATCCTAGCAAGACCGTTTATTCTTTAATAATATTTAAAAGGCATTTTTATATAACTTAAAGCATGCCGGGGAGGACCTCGCGCAGGCCGAGATTTTCGGCCGGCTATATCTGGCTGATACCGGCGAATACTGTGCCTGTGGCGAGCGGGCTTGTCGAATCGTCGCACCGCCCGCGTTGGGCTGCGCAGCGGCCCCAAAACCAGCGGCCGAGGAGTATCTGACTCACCGCATTTTTCCTTTCTAGGGCCGCTGCGCAGCCCAACGCGGGGCAAGCCCGCTCGCCACAGGGACAGTGTTCGCCCTTAACGGGCTGGTAAAACCCTGAAAGGGCGGGTTCTAAGCGTCTAACTCAGTGACCGAAAAGGCCGGTCTCGGACTTTTTGGTTTTCTTGTCGGCGCGTTTTTCATCGGCGGTCTTTGCCGGTTTTTTCTTCGCGGCTTTCTTTGAATCCATACCTTTGGCCATGATGCGTGCTCCACTGAAAGGGGATGTAGCACTGGGTATACCACCTATTGCCCGCCAGAAGGCGCTTATAATCCGCGGCCCTCGATTACGTTTGCTGAACCTCATGCCCGAGCTGAATATTGAACTGCTGGCAGAGCCGTTGTGGCCGCTGCTGAACAAGTTTTATCGCCACCACCATTCGTCGATGAAAGCGCTCAAGGGCGGGCGTTTGTGGGTAGCTCGGGAGAGTGAGATTGTGGCCGGGTTGTGCCTGACGCCCGTGGTGGGCGGGCAGTGGTTGACCGGGGTGTTCGTGGCCCCGGCGTATCGCGGCCAGGGGTTGGCGGCGCGCTTGATTCTTCAGGCCGTGGCGTCGTGCGAAGGGACGGTATGGTTGCTGTGCCATCCCGACCTGGAAGCGTTGTATCAACGCATGGGGTTCACGCAAGACACGCTGTTGCCACAATCGCTGAGCGAGCGGCTGGTGCGCTACAAGCGCAACAAGCCGATGATCGCGATGGGCTTAGACCGTTTGGTGAGGTCGACTGTGGATAATGTGTGATCAGCCCGCGCAGGGCACGTGCTAGCCTCAATCGCACCGTGGCCCCTTCCAGGACGATCATGAAAAGCACACTTGCAGCGCTGTCCCTCACCGCCCTCCTCTTCCCGGCCTTGAGCCAGGCAGCCGACGCCCCGATCAGCGCGCAGCAATATGCCAGCGTGCTCGCCGGCAGTTGGCGCGACCCGGCCAACAGCGCCCGCGACGGCTATCGCCACCCGCAGCAGACTCTGGAATTCTTTGGCCTGGGCGCCCGGCAGCGCGTTCTTGAAATAACACCCGGCGGCGGTTGGTACAGCGAAGTGCTGGCGCCGTTGCTCAAGGATCACGGGCACTACATTGCCGCCGTACAAGCCGCCAGCAGCAGCGCTTACGCGGCGACCTCCGAAGCCAACCTGAAAAAGAAATTCGCCGCCGACCCAGTGCGTTATGGCAAAGCCGAGGTGGTCGAGTTTGACCCCAAGGCCCCGGTGTTCGGCAAACCCGATTCGGTGGACGCCGTACTGACCTTTCGCAATGTGCATAACTGGGTGGACGCCGGCACCGCACCGGCCACGTTCAGCGCGTTTTACACGGTGCTCAAACCCGGTGGCGTGCTGGGCGTGGAAGATCACCGAGCCAAGGATGGGGCGGATCTGGCGGCGATCAAGAACAGCGGTTACCTGACCACCGCGCAAGTGGTGAAGCTCGCGACGGATGCCGGGTTCAAACTGGCCGGGCAGAGTGAGGTGAATGCAAACCCGAAGGACACCAAGGATTACCCGGGAGGGGTGTGGACGTTGCCGCCGTCGCTCAAGCTTGGGGAGCAGGATAAGGCCAGGTACCTGGCGATTGGGGAGTCGGACCGGATGACGTTGCGGTTCGTTAAACCTGCCAAATAAGCCGATTCAACCCAAAACAACTGTGGGAGCTGGCAAGCCAGCTCCCACAGTTGTTTTGGGTGTGTCAGAGGGTTACTCGTCCGCCGCGGGATCCATTTCCGGGAACATCACTTCGATATACCCGAACTTGCTGAAGTCGGTGATCCGCGACGGGTACAACCGACCAATCAGGTGATCACACTCATGCTGCACCACCCGCGCATGAAAACCCTCGGCAATCCGCGTGATCGGCTCGCCTTTGGGATCAAACCCTTCGTAGCGAATTTCCTGATACCGGTCCACCGCCCCGCGCAAGCCGGGCACGGACAGGCAACCTTCATAACCCTCTTCCATCACTGGGCTCAGCGGCGTAATCAGCGGGTTGATCAGGATGGTCTGCGGCACCGGCGGCGCATCCGGGTAGCGCTCGCTGGCCTCAAAACCAAAAATCACCAGTTGCAGGTCAACGCCAATCTGCGGTGCGGCCAAGCCTACGCCGCCCACGTGTTCCATGGTCTGGAACATGTCATCAATCAATTGCCACAGCTCGGGGCTGTCGAACATTTCCGGCGGAACCGGCGGTGCAATTCGCAGCAGGCGCTCATCGCCCATTTTCAGGATTTCACGGATCATCGATCAGGCTTCGTCAGTGGTGGGCTTGGAGTGGTCACGGCCTAGGCCGGAGACGTGCTGTTTTTCATCTGTGCCGGCGTGCTCATCGAACTCCTTTTCACCAGGGTCCTTGCCTTCGGCCGACATGTGTTCGATCACCGCGTTCATCTCAGCCCCCAGCAGCAACACGGCGGCAGAAATATAGAAGTACAGGAGCAGGACGATGATCGCGCCGATACTGCCATACATGGCGTTGTAATCGGCAAAGGTTTTGACGTAATAACCGAAGCCCAGGGAGGCGACGATCCACACCACCACGGCCAGTACCGAGCCTGGGGTGATGAAGCGAAATTTCTGCTCGACGTCGGGCATCACGTAATACATGAGGGCCACGGCGAACATCAGCAAAATCACGATCAGCGGCCAGCGCACGATGGTCCACAGGGTGACCACGAATTCCTGCATACCAATCTGCCCGGCCAGCCATTCCATGACCTGCGGGCCGAGTACCATCAGCGCAGCAGCGGCGAGCAGCATGCCGGCGATGCCGATGGTGTAGAACACCGACAGCGGGAAACGCTTCCAGATCGGTCGGCCTTCAACCACGTCGTAGGCGGCGTTCATCGCGCTCATCATCAACCGCACACCCGCGGACGCAGTCCACAGCGCGATCACGATACCCACCGAGAGCAAGCCACCCTTGGATTGCTGTAGCTGGTCGATCACCGGGTTGACCTGCTCCAGCGCCTGGGGCGGCAATACCAGTTCCGACTGCAGACGCAACCAGCTGAAAAAGTCCGGCAGGTGCAGGAAACCGATCAACGCAATCAGGAACAGCAGGAAGGGAAACAGCGAGAACAGCATTTGGTAGGCCAGCGCCGAAGCGTACGTGGGCATCTCGTCATCGAGAAACTCGGTGACGGTGCGCACCAGCACTTTATGGAGCTTGAGGCCTTGTAAAACCGGAAAAATCATAGCGTCTCCTTTCGCCGCAAAAGGTAGAGTTTGTGGGCGACTCAGGGGCCGTTTTCTACATCAAGGTAGCCTATTTGGCGACCTTGAAACAATTTCGAACTTTAACCGCATCAGGTGACACAAAAACGGCCATCCGTGGATGGCCGTTTGGCTGCTGAAACCAGCCAGCGAATCAGGGTTACTTGGTCGCTTTTTTTACCGCGTCCTTGGTGTCACCCACCGCTTTTTCGACTTCGCCTTTCTTTTCCTGCACTACGCCTTCTGCGCGCAGTTTGTCGTTGCCGGTGACTTTACCAACGCCTTGCTTAATGTTGCCGACCAGCTCGTCCTTCAAACCTTTTGCCTTATCCGATGTGCTGCTCATGGTATTTCTCCTGGAACAATCGATGGTTTTTGGTCATTACGTAACGATTGACCCAAGGCATTTGCGCAGAGTTTCAATTATTTTCAGCGAGCATTTCATCGCCATGAACAGGTTTGGCTTTATGTTTTGCGGCCAACCCACGAGAATGCGCGGCACATTCAGGCTATAACGCTGAATAACAGATCCCGTAGGAAGGTTATGAAACTCAATAAAGCACAGGCTATCGCCCGCAGAAACCTGGAACTGGGCGGTGCCGTACTCGGCATGAACAACTGCCACTTCACGGACCTGGACCGCAAACGCAACATCTGGTGGTTCGACCTGCCGGTGGGCCGTATTTCGGTGGGCCAGTACGAGTGGCTTCACTTGTTGATGCACAACGCCGAGACCGACCAGTTGCTGCACCTGAAGGTGCCAACGGCGTTTATGCGCGAAAAGCTTGAAGGCTTGGTGGTGCGCAACGCGGGCAAGCGCAGCCCGGAAATCACCCTGGAGCTGAGTGCAGACAAGGATTCGTTCCTGAAGGATGTGCGCCCGGCGGGTGCGGGTGTGAGTTTCGCGCAGTTCGCCCTGTAACAATTCGGTTAAACCTGTGGGAGCGAGATTGCTCGCGAACGCGGTGGTTCAGCCAGTAAATCTTTATCTGACCCACCGCATTCGCGAGCAAGCCCGCTCCCACATGGGACTGCATTTCAAATCGGCTAATCAGCAAGTCGTAAAAAACCCCGCATTCGCGGGGTTTTTTTCGGTTTACTTTTTAAGACCGAGCTTCTTCAACTCTTCATCCCGCAATTCACGGCGCAGGATCTTGCCCACGTTGGTGGTCGGCAATGCATCGCGGAACTCCACGGCCTTGGCCACCTTGTAGCCGGTGACGTTGGCGCGCATGTGTTCCATCACCTGGTTTTTGGTGAGGGTGGCGCCTGGCTTGACCACGATGAAAATCTTGATGTGTTCCCCGGACTTTTCGTCCGGCACGCCGATGGCTGCACACTGCAACACGCCCGGCAGGGTCGCCAGCACGTCTTCGAGTTCGTTGGGGTAGACGTTGAAACCGGAGACCAGAATCATGTCTTTCTTGCGATCCACGATACGCATGTAGCCGTCCGGCTGGATGATCGCGATGTCGCCGGTCTTCAGCCAGCCGTCGCTGTCGAGCATCTCGGCGGTGGCGTCTTCGCGCTGCCAGTAGCCCTTCATGACTTGCGGGCCCTTGATGCACAGTTCACCGACTTCGCCCAGCGGCAGCTCGGTGCCGTCATCCGCGATGACTTTGCACAGGGTCGAGGGCACCGGGATACCGATGGTGCCGATCTGGGTGTGCTGGATCGGGTTGACGCTGGCCACCGGGCTGGTTTCGGTCATGCCATAGCCTTCGCAGATGCCACAGCCCGTTACGTCTTTCCAGCGTTCAGCGGCCGCCAGTTGCAGGGCCATGCCGCCCGAGAGGGTGACTTTGAGCGCGGAGAAGTCCAGCTTGCGGAAGCCTTCGTTATTGCACAGCGCCACGAACAACGTGTTGAGGCCGACAAAACCGCTGAACTTCCACTTCGACAGTTCCTTGACCATCGCCGGCAGGTCGCGCGGGTTGCTGATCAGGATGTTGTGGTTGCCGATCAGCATCATCGCCATGCAATGAAAGGTGAACGCATAGATGTGATACAGCGGCAGCGGCGTGATCAGGATCTCGCAGCCTTCGTTGAGGTTGGAGCCCATCAGCGCCTTGCACTGCAGCATGTTGGCGACGAGGTTACGGTGGGTGAGCATCGCGCCCTTGGCAACGCCCGTGGTACCGCCGGTGTATTGCAACACGGCGACATCGCCGCTGGCCGGGCTGGCATCGTTGACCGGCTGGCCGTGACCCTTGGCCAGCACGTCGTTGAACTTGATGGCGTTGGGCAAGTGGTACGCCGGGACCATTTTTTTCACGTACTTGATGACGCTGTTGATCAGCAAGCGCTTGAGCGGCGGCAACAGGTCGGCGACTTCGGTGATGATCACGTGCTTGACGGCGGTCTTGGGCACGACCTTTTCCGCCAGATGCGCCATGTTGGCCAGGCACACAAGGGCTTTGGCGCCGGAGTCGTTGAATTGGTGTTCCATTTCCCGCGCGGTGTACAGCGGGTTGGTGTTGACCACGATCAGGCCGGCTCGGATAGCACCGAACACAGCGACCGGGTATTGCAGGACGTTGGGCAGTTGCACGGCGATTCGATCGCCTGGCTTCAAGTCGGTGTGCTGTTGCAGGTACGCGGCGAAGGCACCGGACAATTCGTACAATTCACCGTAGGTGATCGTTTTGCCCAGGTTGCTGAAAGCCGGTTTGTCGGCGAAGCGCTGGCAGGACTGTTTCAGTACCGCCTGAATATTTGGATACTCGTCTGGATTGATGTTTGCAGCAATCCCGGCGGGGTACTTATCCTTCCAAAAGTCTTCGTTCATGGAAGCCCACTCCTCAGCGACGCGAATTCATCATCGCATTTGATGCGATTATTATTGGTGTATGTTTTTTTAGGTGAATCTGGCGCTTTCAAGCAGGCCGAGACGTCACAAAGCGCGCCGAGAGTAGCAGCTTTGCCAAGGGCCGCCTAGAGCCAAAAGAGGGCTCTACAGTCATAAACATGACTGTCCTACAATATTTGGTCACACTTTAAATAGCAGTAAATTCACCCAGCAAAAGGCTCTGGAATGGGACTTACAGGGCGATTAACAACAATGTGGGAGCTGGCTTGCCTGCGATGGCGGTCTATCAGTCGATACATCCGGTGACTGAAAGATAGCTATCGCAGGCAAGCCAGCTCCCACATTTTTAACGGCGTTTTATGTCAGGCGATGTCGCGCAATTCCCTGCGCAAAATCTTGCCTACCGGCGTCATCGGCAACGAGTCCCGCAACACAATATGCTTGGGCACTTTGTACCCGGTGAAGTTGGTCTTGCAGTACGCCTTCAACTCTTCAAGGCTCACGCCCTGGGCGCGCGCCACCACGAACAGCTTCACCGCCTCCCCCGTGCGGTCATCCGGCACGCCGATCACGGCGCAGTTGGCCACGGCCGGGTGCGCCATCACCACCTCCTCGATCTCGTTGGGGTACACGTTGAAACCCGAGACGATGATCAGGTCTTTCTTGCGGTCGACGATGCTCACGAAGCCGTCGGTGTCGATCACCGCGATGTCACCGGTCTTGAGCCAGCCCTCGGCGTCGAGGGTTTCGGCGGTGGCAACCGGTTGCTGCCAGTAGCCCTTCATCACTTGCGGGCCCTTGATGCACAGCTCGCCCCGCTCGCCCAACGGCAACTCGCGCCCTTCGTCATCAATGACTTTCATCGCCGTACCCGGTACCGGAATGCCCACCGTGCCCAAACGCGATTTGCTGCCATACGGGTTGGTACTCGCCACCGGTGACGTTTCCGTCAGGCCGTAACCTTCGCCGATGGAGCAACCGGTCAGCGTCTTCCAGCGCTCGGCGGTGGCCTTGACCAACGCGGTGCCGCCGGAGTTGGTGATCTTGAGGTGGGAGAAATCCAGGGTCTTAAACTGTGGATGATCCATCAGCGCCACAAACAGCGTGTTCAGCCCAAGCAGGGCAGAGAACCGCCACTTTTTCAGCTCCTTGATAAAGCCGCCGATGTCGCGCGGGTTGGTGATCAGCACGTTGTGGTTGCCGCTCACCATCATGCACATGCAGTTCGCTGTGAAGGCGTAGATGTGGTACAGCGGCAGCGGCGCAATCATCACCTCCTGCCCTTCCTTCATCAGCGGCTGGCCGTCATCGCCGACCTGGGACATGCACGCCCGCGCCTGCTGCATATTGGCCACGAGGTTGCCGTGGGTCAGCATCGCGCCCTTGGCCAAGCCGGTAGTGCCGCCGGTGTATTGCAGCACGGCGATGTCGTCCAGTGTTACAGGATGCCGGGTCAGCCCGAGGCCTGCGCCCATGCGCAAAGCGCGCTTGAACGACAAGGCGCGTGGCAGGCTGTAGGCCGGGACCATTTTCTTGACCTTGTCGACCACGGTATTGATCAGCCAGCCTTTGGCGGCGGGCATCAAGTCGCCCATTTTGGCTTCGATCAGGTAGTCGATCTCGGTGTCGGCGCATACTTCCTGCACCCGTGAACCGAACAGGTTGAGGTAGACCAGCGCCCGCACGCCGGCGTCCTTGAACTGGTGCCGCATTTCACGCGGGGTGTAGAGCGGGTTGGTATTGACCACGATCAGCCCGGCGCGCAATGCGCCAAACACGGCAATCGGGTAATGCAGCACGTTGGGCATCTGTACCGCGATGCGCTCGCCCGGCTTGAGGTCGGTGTGGTTTTGCAGGTAGCCGGCGAACGCCGCACTCTGGCGCTCAAGCTCGGCGTAAGTCAGGGTGATGCCCATGTTGCTGAACGCCGGACGGTCGGCAAAGGCCTTGCAGGAACGCTCGAAAACTTCGATCACCGACGTGTAAGTGCTCAGGTCGATGTCGCTGGGAACGCCAGGGGCGCGTTTGTCATTCCAGAAATCAGGTTGCATTATTCTTGTCCTCTTACCTGAGTGTGTCCGGCCGCTTTTCTGTAGCGATAAAAAGCGGAGCTTCGAGGACGTTAGCAGCTATAACCAAACAGGCAAATACACTCGACTGTGTCATTTATTGTATGAATCTTGCTCCCAACGTGTAGGCAGATACCCCAGCCCCTGGCCGATGCGCATACACTGCAACGACCCCGAGCAAAGGAAGCGCCATGAACCACAGCACCTTCTGGCTGACCGCGAATGACCGCAGCCGCCTGTACGTCAATCAATGGCTGCCGCAAGGCCCGGCCAGGGCGATGATCATGCTGTCCCATGGCATGGCCGAGCACAGCGGCCGCTACGGGCGCCTGGCTGCAGCGTTGTGTGGCGCAGGGTTCGGTGTGTACGCGCTGGACCAGCGGGGCCATGGCCGCACCGCCGACGAAGGTACCCTGGGGCTGTATGCCGAAAAGGATGGCTGGAGCAAAGTGGTCGGCGACCTGGCCAGCCTTAACCAACACATCGCGCATCAACAGCCCGGGCTGCCGATCATCCTGCTCGGCCACAGCATGGGCAGCTATATTGCCCAGGCCTACCTGTTGCACCACAGCGCGAGCTTGAATGGCGCGATTCTCAGCGGTTCGAATTTCCAACCGGTGGCGCTGTACCGTGCGGCGCGGGTGATTGCGCGCCTTGAACGGGCGCGCCAGGGTATGCGCGGGCGCAGTGCGTTGATCGACTTTCTGTCGTTCGGCTCATTCAACAAGGCGTTCAAACCCAACCGCACAGCGTTTGACTGGCTCAGCCGCGACCCTGCCGAAGTCGATAACTACATCAACGACCCGCTCTGCGGCTTTCGCTGCACCAACCAGCTGTGGGTCGACCTGCTCGGCGGCTTGCAGCAAATCAGCAAAGCGTCCAATCTCGCCCAGATTGATCCGGGCCTGCCGATCCTGGTGATCGGCGGCGAATGTGATCCGGTGAGTGAGGGCAAGCGTCTCAACAGCCTGACCCACGCGCTGCGTGGCGCTGGCTGCCAACACGTGCAGTTGAACCTTTACCCGCAGGCGCGACACGAACTGTTCAACGAAACCAACCGCGATGCCGTTACTGCGGATGTGCTGACGTGGCTCGACCAGGCTCTGACGCTGCGCAGGCCGGCCCACTGCGAATAACTAATTCGTTTAAAATCAGATTATTACATTACCGTTTAGCCACAGGATGCACCTTTAGATGACTCAGGTTACCAACACCCCGTACGAAGCCCTCGAAGTCGGCCAAACCGCAAGCTTCAGCAAAACCGTCGAAGAGCGTGACATCCAGCTATTCGCCGCCATGTCCGGCGATCACAACCCGGTGCACCTGGATGCCGAGTACGCCAAGGCGACCATTTTCAGAGAGCGTATCGCCCACGGCATGTTCAGCGGCGCGTTGATCAGCGCGGCGGTAGCCTGCGAGTTGCCCGGGCCGGGCACCATCTACATCGGTCAGCAGATGAGCTTTCAGAAGCCGGTAAAAATTGGCGACACCCTGACGGTACGTCTGGAAATCCTCGAGAAACTGCCGAAGTTTCGCGTGCGCATTGCCACCCGCGTGTTCAACCAGCGTGATGAGTTGGTCGTAGACGGCGAAGCGGAAATTCTGGCACCGCGCAAACAGCAGGTTGTGACGTTGACCGAGTTGCCACCGATCAGCATCGGCTGATTACCGGTTGCAAAAAAAAGCCCCGCATCTGCGGGGCTTTTTCTATTCAGCTACGGCTCAAGACTGAGCGCGAGCCTGGTTACGCAGGGCTTTAACCTGGTCGTGGTTGCGTTGTACGCCGTGGAACTGACGCTCAACCAGGTCACGAATGCCCAGCAGGTTGTGCTTGTTGATCTTCTCGATCGCTTCTTTGTAAGCCTTCAGTGCGTGGTCTTCACCGCGCTCGGCTTCGTTCAGGACGGCTTCTTCGTCTTTACCGGTAACCATCGACTTCACGTCGACCCAACCACGGTGCAGAGCACCGGCGACGCTGCCGGAATCTTCCGGATCGCCACCCAGGGCACGCACGGCGGTTTTCAGTTCAGCGGCAGCGGTTGCGCAGTCAGCGGAACGTTTGGCGAACAGTGCTTTGAGCTCAACGTTCTTGATATCTTCGGCGCACTCTTTGAAGCCTTTCTGACCGTCAATGCTGGTCTCGATCAGGTCGTTCAGCACGGAGATGGATTCTTTATTGATGTCAGTCATTTTTCAATTTCCTTATGCGGGTTAGAAGGTTGACTTAATGATTGCAGCGCCCGTGCCAGGTTTTTAAAAATTTATTTATCGTTTATTTTCAACAACTTAAGAATTATTGAACCATCTGTATCTACGTAATTTGCATGATCTGTCATTTGGCCTTCATGCAGAATGCCTGTATTTTCGAAGGCTTAGACTTAACTGCTTGAAGCCCATGAACCCCGAAAAACTCGAACTGCTGATTACCCGCGAAATGCCCTTTGGCAAATACAAAGGCCGGATCATCGCCGACCTGCCTGGCCCCTACCTGAACTGGTTCGCCCGCGAAGGTTTCCCCCACGGCGAACTGGGTGGCTTGCTGGCATTGATGCAGGAAATCGACAGCAATGGCCTGTCCGAACTGCTGGAACCCCTGCGCGCCAAACACGGCAAACCTGCCCCTCGCCACTAAACAAGAGCCGCGCCATGCTACGGAATGCAAACAACGAACGTCATTGGCAAGCCATCGCCCAGCGCTATGAACTCGAGCCCGGCCCGATCAATCTGGAAAACGGCTACTTCGGGCGCATGAGCCGCGACGTAAGGGCGCAGTACCTGGAGCACGTTGCGTTTATCAACCGCAGTAATTCAGTCTACGTGCGCCAGCGCTTCGAGCAGGGCGAGAACGTCGAGGTCCGTCGGCAACTGGCCGAGTTGATCGACGTGGACCCTGACTCGGTGGCCTTCACCCGCAATGCCACCGAGGCCTTGCAGTCGTTGATCCGCAATTACAACGGCCTGCGACCGGGCGACCAGGTGCTGATCAGTGACCTGGAGTACGACACGGTCAAGGGCGCCATGCGCTGGTTGGCGGGCGTTCGTGGTGTGGAGGTGATTGAACTGTCCCACGTGCACCCGGCCAGTTTCGACAGCCTGGTGCAGGCTTATCGCGATGCTTTTGTGCGCTATCCGCGCCTGAAATTGATGGCGCTGACCCATGTTACCCATCGCACCGGGCTGGTGATGCCGGTTGAGGCAATCGCCCGGGCAGCACGGGAGCATGGGGTGGATGTGATCCTTGATGGGGCCCATGCGTTGGGGCAGATCGAGTTCAACCTGCCCGAGTTGGGTATCCAGTTTGCCGGTTTTAATCTGCACAAATGGATCGGTGCGCCGTTGACGTTGGGCTTTCTGTATATAGCGACGGAGCGCTTGGCGGATATCGACCCGGACATGGGTGAGTTTCACTACCCGGCCAGCGATGTGCGTGCGCGGACGTCGTACAGCACGCCGAATTTTCCTGCGCTGATGACGTTGCCGTTGGTGTTTGAAGAGCATCGCGCGTTGGGGGGGTCAGCGGCCAAGGGCGCGCGGGTGAATTACCTGCGGGATTTGTGGGTGAGTCAGGTGCGGCCGTTACCGGGGGTTGAGGTGCTGACGCCGGATGATCCGCGGTTGTATTGCGGGATTACGGCGTTCAAGTTTGTTGGGCGGGATCAGCAGGCGATGGCTGACTGCTTGCTGCGCGATTACGATGTGTTTACCACTACGCGTGTTGGGGCGGCGTTTGGCAGTTGTATTCGGGTGACGCCGGGGTTGGTGACGTCGGCTGGGGATATCGGTGTGTTGGTCAGGGCTGTTACTGAGTTGAGCTTGGGTTAGGCGCGCTGGTGGGTTGTGGGTGTGTATATCCGTTGCTGCGGTAACGGCTGCTTATGGTTCCGCTCTTACAGCGGCTCACTTTTGGAAAGACCCAAAAGTAAGCAAAAGGTCTTCGCCCCACCACTCGGCACC